>CAMYIK010000133.1 GCA_947258365.1 uncultured Thermoleophilia bacterium
CCGCGGTGACGGCCGCGAGAACAATGATCGCGACAGCTGACGAGGCATCGGCCAGATCGAGATCGGCCCCTCCCACCGACTCGACGATCGACCGCGTGTAGTTCCGCAACGCCAACCGATTGATGCCACTACCAATCGCGGCGAGCACACCTTCCCAGACCAAGATGTAGCCGAGACCCCAGATGGCCGCGTGCTTGGTCAGCGTTCCTAGCGCAACGAAGATCCCGCAGTAGGCCGCGACGCCAAGGCTCGAGGCAAGAGCGGTCGCCCAGATCAGATCGGCGTCTCCGCCGGAGATACCGGCGGCGGCGGTAAGGGGAATCACGACCGTGGGCAAGGTCACGAGCACGGATGCGATCCACGCGGAGATCGCGATCGAGAAGCGGGAGATCGGTCGCAACCAGACGTAGACGAGGCTGCGATCGTCGCGAAGTTGGCCGAGGGTGGCCGTAGCGACCAGCAATGCCGCCACCGGCACCATGAGGGTCAGGCCAAGAGCGTCCACGAGGTTCGCCGGCGCGTCGCTTGCGGCGTCGGGCGCGGTCCGCACGACGACGGCCAAACCGATCGCGAGCACCCCGAGCAACAGAAGCCCGGCAACACGCATCGGTGTCGTCGAGGAGCGGATGAAGATGCCGACCAATACGCGGAGCCGATTCATCAGTCCGCCACCAGGTACTTGAAGACCGATTCGAGGTCCTCGTCGATCGCGACGAATTCGCTCACGACAGCATCGAGAGCGGCTGCTTGCGGAAGGATCTCCCGCTGGAGGTCGAAGGCCCGGTTGGTCTCCACCGTCACCTCGCCGTCCGTGCCGAGGTGGGCCCCGATGCAGAGTCCGTCCGAGATGAGCGCCGCCGTGAGCTGCTGTGGCCGGTCACTGCGAATCCGAATCCGCCGCGGTCGATCATCGAGCAGGGTACGAATCTCGCGGTAGTCGCCTTCGGCGGCGACCCGCCCTTGGGCAATCACGGCGACTCGGGAGCCGAGTCGCGCGACCTCGTCGAGGACATGACTCGAGACGATGACGACCTTCTGCTCTTCCCCGAGTCGAGAGAAGACCTCGATCATCTCGCGGCGCCCTTGAGGGTCGAGGCCGTTCAAGGGCTCGTCCAGCAGCACCACCTTGGGGTCGTTGACCAAAGCCTGAGCGAGCTTGGTGCGCTGGCGCATCCCCTTGGAGAAGGTGGCGATCGGGCGATCGAGCTCCGGGTCCATGCCCGCCCGGGCCAGCGCCGTCGTAGCGGCCGCCGACGGGTCGTCGACGCCATGAAGCACTCCGGCAACTCGGACGAACTCGTGGGCCGTATAGCGATCGAACATGGCTTCCTGTTGCGGCGCGATACCGATCGCCCGAGCGCCTTCCCCACCTCCGGCCGGGTCGTGCCCGGCGACGGTGACCTCCCCTTGAGATGGTCGCGCGAGGCCGGCGATCAATCGCAGGACCGTGGACTTTCCCGCGCCGTTGGGGCCAAGAAGCGCGGTGACGCCGGGACCGAAGGTGAGGCTCACCTCCGACACCGCCACCACGTCGCCGAACCACTTGCTGACGTCAGTCAGCACCACGGACGGATCGTGCGATGCGCTCATCGCGTCACCTCCATGCGCCGGTAGCGGCCCCAAATGATCGCGGCGGCCCCCACGATCCACGCCGCGGCGGCCGCGATCACCGCCCATGCATCCAGTCCGGTGAGCGCGACCTCGTTCTCGTTCCAGATGATGTTGACGGCGTCTTCACTCACCGACGGCAGGTCGAATGCGTAGATCCAGCTGGGGTACTCGGCCACCTCGACCATGGTTGAGGTGGCGGCTGACACCGCGAAGACAAACAGGATGATCGCCGCGGTCGCGATGGCCCGTCGATCGACCAACGCGGATATCGCCAAACCGAGCAGGCCATAGAGCAACGACAGCACGATCGCGGTCACGATCATCCGGATCGCGAGCATCGGTAGGTCCGCGACGCCTGGTCCGTTGCCGATCAGCGAACGTGCAATTGCCAGGAAAAGCACCGGCCCGAGGGTGATCGCGAGCAGCACCGACCCGATGGCCGAGAGCTTGGCGAACAGATACGTACCGCGATCCAACGGCGACGCGAAGTACAGGCCAAGCATGCCGGTGCGCCGATCGGGACAGAGGATCTCCGGACCGGTCCACGCCATGAACAGCAACAAAGCGACCGCGATGACGCCGTAGTAGTCGGCGTACGACGGAATGATGTCCACGTCGAGATCCGAGATCAGCGCGCCGACACCCACGTAGACCAGAGCCGGCACGAAGGCGAGGCCGATGATCAGTCCGGGCGGCAGCTTGGCCCAAATCGACCGCCTCAGACCGAGGGCGCGACGCAGACTCTGGACCGCCACGCTCTTGATCGCCCCCTGGACTCCGTTGCGTGGGCCTTCATACGGCCGGTAGCCGCGGTCATGAATCCGTGCGTCGCCCTGGGTGCTCACTCCACGATCTCCAAGAAGACGTCGGCAAGTTGGGCAGTGCGCGGCCGCAGCCTCCGAAGGGCGATGCGCTCGCCTGCGAGCGCATCGCGCACCTGCCTGCTGAGCTCGTCAGCGTCGCCGCTGACCAGCAGTACTCCGTGGCGCTCTCCGTCGCTGACGTTCAACCCTGCGCGCTGCAACGCCGTCCGGGCCTGCTCGGTGTCGCCGCATTCCAACTCGATACCGCCAAGCTCTCCCGTGAGGTCGGCGATGTCCCCCTGGGCGACCACCCTGCCTTCGGCCAAGACGACGATTCCGTCGCAGATGCGCTCGACTTCCTCGAGCACGTGCGATGAGAGCACCACGCTCATCCCGAACTCGGTGCCGATTCGGTGGATCAGGTTCAACATGGCGTCGCGCTGCGAAGGATCGAGTCCATCAGTCGGTTCATCCAGCAGGACCAGGCGCGGATCGTGAACGATTGCCTGCGCGAGCTTCACACGCTGGAGCTGTCCGGTGGAAAGCGTTCCGAGCGGTCGCCCACGCTCCTCGCCGAGGCCGACGAGCCAGAGGGCGTCGCTTGCGCGGGTCCTTGCCGGGGTCGGCGGTATGCCGTGCACCTCGGCGATGTGGCGCACGAAGTCGACGGCCTTGATGTCCTCGGGCAAGCGACGATGCTCGGGCGCGTAGCCGATTCGGGATCGCACCTCGGGCCCGACCTTCACCGGATCGAGCCCAAGCACGGAGATCTCTCCGGCATCAGCCGCATGAAGGCCCAACATCAGGCCGAGAAGCGTCGTCTTACCCGAGCCATTCGGTCCCAATAGGCCCGTGATGCCGGCCGGAATGACCATCTCGTCGATGTCGAGTGCGGTGAAGGACCCGAACCGGCGCACGAGGCCGCGAGCATCGACCAATGCCTCCCCCACGACGGGTGCATGCGGGGTGTCGGTCATACCGGTCGAGTGCATCGCGAGCATCATGGCCGAGACCGCGGCCGAGTCCATCATCGCCGGGGACGTCTGGCGTCATCCGCGAGGAGGATGAGCGCACGATCCGCCCGCACCGTAGCCTGCCTCGGGTGACAATCGAGGGGAATCGGGATGGTTGAACGAGTGATCGTGGTCCGCCACGGCGAGACCGAATGGAGCCTGGCGGGCAAGCACACCGGCAGAACCGATATCCCCCTCACCGACGCGGGACGCGCGCAAGCGGCACTTCTTGGCACAGGCCTCTCCGGCGAGAACTTCGCCGCCGTATTCACCAGTCCGCTCACCCGTGCCCGCGACACGATCGGTCTTGCCGGCTTTGGCGACGTGGCGATCGATCTGCCAGATCTCATGGAGTGGGACTACGGAATCTACGAGGGGGTCGCCACCGCCGAGACGCGGCGGACCGTCGCCGACTGGTCGGTATGGACCCACGAGATCCACGGCGGTGAGAGCGTGGAGCAGGTCGGAGCGCGGGCCGATGCGGTGATCCGGCGCCTACTCGGGATGAACGGAAGGGTGCTGCTGTCCGCCCACGGCCACTACCTGCGGATCCTGGCGGCCCGCTGGCTCGAACTGCCGCCCGCGGCCGGTTCGCGCTTCAGGCTCGACACGGCGACGGTGTCGGAGTTCGGTTGGGAGCGGGAGACCCGGGTGATTCGCCGTTGGAACATCGGGGGCCACTTGCTCGCGAGGTAGTTCCGGAGGCCCATCTCCCGATCTGGCTCCATTCGCGCGCCCTCGCCTCGCAGAGGCGCACCGCGACCGCCCGGGTCGTCGCCTTCGACGGATAACCCGCAGCGGCGGTCCGCCCGCACCCGATCGCACGCTGCCGGGCCTCTAGGGACGATGAGCACGTCGCGCGTCGAGGACTCAACACGACGCCAGGCCCGCCGACCACCACGCCGGAGAGGATTCATGGCATCCGCGTCACCGTTGTCCGAGGCGTCCGCCTCGCCGGTCGGCGAGGCCGTGATCCGCCTTGATGAGATCACACGCAGCTACGACATGGGCACCACCACCGTCACCGCCCTTGAGCGCGTGACGCTCGCTATCGCGCCGGGCGAGTTCGTCGTCGTTCTCGGGCCATCCGGAAGCGGCAAGACGACGCTGCTCAACCTGGTCGGCGCGCTCGATTCCCCGACCTCCGGATCGATCGTCGTGGGCGGGCGTGACATCACCCGGGCCAGCCGCCGCGAGCTCGCCGACTTCAGGCGCCACACGGTGAGTTTCATCTTTCAGAGCTTCAACCTGTTCCCCGGCCTCACCGCTCTCGAAAACGTCCAATTCGGTGCGGACGTGAGCGGTCGTTCGAACGGACGCGAGCGCGCCATGGCGGTGCTGGAGCAGGTTCGGCTGTCGAACAGAGTGCGGCACTTCCCCCACGAGCTGTCAGGTGGCGAGCAACAGCGGGTCGCCATCGCGCGAGCCCTCGCGACGGGTAGTCCCGTATTGCTCGCGGATGAGCCGACCGGCGAGCTCGACTTCTCCACCGGCGTGCAGATCCTCGGGCTGCTGCATCAGCAGACGCACGACGAGAACACCGCGGTGATCATCGTGACGCACAACAGGGAGATCTCCCGCGTCGCCGATCGGGTGATCGAGCTCGGCAGTGGCCAGATCGTGAGCGACAGCCCGCCGCCCGGTGGGCCCAAGAGGATCAGCGACCTTCAATGGTGACCGAGCCTCCGGGAGGCTTCGCGGTCTGGCTCCGATGGAGCTGGCGCGACCTCAAGGCTCGTTGGCTACTGGTCTTGGCCATCGCTGCGCTCTTGGGCCTCGGGACGGCGATGTACTCGGGATTCGAGAGCCAGATCAATTGGCGGCTCGCCTCCTATGACCAGAGCTTCGAGCTACTGAACGTCCACGATCTGAGGGTTGAGCTACCCGAGGGAGCATTCGCCCAGGAAGGCTCGCTTACCGCGATCGCCGCGGATTCCGAGGTGGGGATCAACGGCGCGGAGGAGCGTCTGGTCGACGCCACCCAGATCCAGGTCGGAGAGGGCCCGGAGGCCATTCTCAGCCGGGGCCGCGTCATTGGTTCGGGAGGCCCGAATGGCGCCACGATCGACGCCGTAACCAACTACAAGGGCGAGCTTCCCGACCCCACAGCGGTCTCATCCGGCACCGTCATCCTCGAGGCCAACTTCGCGAAGTACTACGACCTGCCCACCGAGGGGCGGATCACCGTCGGCCAGGACCGCTCCGCGCCCTACGTCGGGCACGGCCTCTCGCCGGAGTACTTCATCGTGACCGACGGTGAGTCGAGCTTTTCCTCAGAGGCCACTCTCGCGGTTCTGTTCGCCTCACTGGAAGGAGCCCAACGGCTGACCGGACGGGCGGGCAAGGTCAACGATCTCGTCATCGACCTGCCTCCCGGCGCGGATCAGGCACAGGCTCAGGCGCAACTCTCGGCGGCCTTCGAGCGAGCCGGTCGCGGAGCGACCGTTTCTCGCACCACCGACATTCCGGCGCATCGTTTGCTCTACGAGGACGCGGACAACGATCAGAAGCTCTACTCGATTTTCGCGATCTTGGTGCTGCTGGGCGCTGCGCTCGCCGCCTTCAACCTCATCAGCCGAGTAGTCGACTCCCAGCGCCGCGAGATGGGCATCGGCATGGCGCTTGGGCTGAACGGTGGCCAGGTGGCGCTGCGCCCCACGCTGCTCGGGGCGCAGATCGCGATCGCCGGCGTCGTCCTGGGCGTGATCGCCGGCGAGCTCATCGCGCGTTGGCTCAGCGGATTGATGCAGAGCCTCCTGCTCGTACCGGTGATCGTCACACCTTTCCAGCTGAGCGCGTTCGTCACGAGCGGGCTGCTCGCGCTGGCGGTCATCGGCGTCGCCACGACATTCGCCGTCTGGCGGGCCCTGCGTCTCACTCCCATCGATGCCATCAACGTAGGGCCGCGAACGCGCGGTGGCGGCGGGCTCACATGGCTCGCCCGAGCGGCCCATCTCCCCGGCCGGAGCCTGAGGCAGATGCCCCTTCGCAACCTGCTGCGGGCGCCGCAGAGAACGCTGGCGAGCGTGCTGGCCGTGGGGGCGGTCATCACCGTCGTGGTGGCTCTCCTTGGGGTGCTCGATGGCTTCAGGACGACCGTGAGCCTCATCGAAGACGAAGCGCTCGGCTCGACGCCCGCGCGCACTCAGGTCGATCTCGACACCTTCTACCCGGTGATCTCCGCCGAGGTGACCGGCATCACGGAGGCCCAGACGGTGGCTTCAAGCGAGCCCTCACTGCGCCTGCCGGGAACCGCCAGCAGCGCCTCCGATTCCATCGATGTGATTCTCGAGACGGCAGATCCCGACTCGGCCATTTGGAGCCCGACAGTCAACTCCGGCGAGTTCACGGCGGCAACCGACGGCGTCCTGCTCTCGCGATCCGCCGCGAGCGATCTCGGTCTCGACATCGGCGACCGTGTCACCGTGAGTCATCCGGGCCTCGACGCCCGGGGGCAGCTGAACGTCGTCACTACTGAGCTGGCCGTAGCGGGAACGCACCCGAATCCGTTTCGCTTCCTCGCCTACGTGAACGACGAAACCGGCGCGAATCTGGTCGGGACGGCGGGAGTTGCCAATGCCGTGCGCGTCGTTCCCGAGCCAGGACGCACGCCCGACGACGTGGCGCGCGAGTTGTTCGGCACTCCTGGCGTCGGGTCCGTGCAGGCTGTGTCGGCCACAACCGACGAGCTGAAGGACAGCCTCCAGCAGTTCATCTCCTTCTTGATCGTCCCGATCGTCATCGCACTC
>CAMYIK010000134.1 GCA_947258365.1 uncultured Thermoleophilia bacterium
CTTTGATCCAGCACCCTGTGGTTCCTTCCCCAGGCTACTGTCGTCATATGAGTGCAACCGCGGTCACTCTCGATGCGTACGGGACTTTGCTCCACCTGCGAGATCCGGTGCCAGGGCTGGCCGGCCTGCTGAGCGACGCCGGCTATGCGAATCCTGAACCACAGGTACGAGCGGGGGTGCGCGCAGAGATCGCCTTCTACCGGGCGAACCTCGATGAGGGCCGCGACATGGCGTCACTGCACGGGCTCCGCCTTCGTTGCGCGGCCGTCTTGGGCGCGCAACTCAGTAACCCGCCGCCGGTCTTCACCATGGTCGAGCTCATGCTCGAGGCTCTGGTCTTCGAGCTGTATCCGGAAACCGTTGACGCGCTGTCAGCGCTCTCGAGAGCGGGCCATCGGTTGGCGGTTGTCAGCAATTGGGACTATTCACTGCGCGACACATTGGGGCGGTTGGGCATTCTCGATCGGTTCGAGGTGGTCCTCGACAGCGCGAGCGGTCCAGGGCCGAAGCCGGAGCCAGGGATCTTCCTCGAAGCTCTTCGCCAGCTCGGCGTGCACCCCGAGTGCGCCGTCCACTGCGGTGATGTTCCCGAGGCGGACGGCCTCGGCGCGAGGCGCGCGGGCATGGAGGCCGTCATCTTGAACCGATCCGGCGTCGAGCTGATGTCCTGGCGCTCGCCGACTATCGATTCACTGGAGGGCCTTCCGGCCAGGGTCACCGCGCTGCTCGGGCAAAAGCGGCCCGCGTTACTCGATAGAGGCTCTGGAGCGTCGAACTAGACCGATGGCTGTTGGGCTCATCGACTGTGCCCTGCCAGCCTGACGCCCGTGCGTCGCCTCCATCGGCATACGGTTGGGCGATCTGCTCGTCATCTCTTCGCGGAGGTGGCCTCGCGGGTCGATCGTGTGGCACGCTCGCCGCAGCTGGCGAGGGTGCGTGAGGCAGCACTCGAGGCCGCCCGTCCCCGGCGCTTGCGAGCGCGCGCGCTTGGCGCGCGCGCCGCGGCACCACCCCCGTGGCCCCGAGGTGACCTGGAAACCCTCCGGCGCTGCCCCGCATGCGGCAGCTCAGCCCGGCGCCCCCTCTACGTATCGCTCCGCGACCGTCGTCGACCCTCCGGCCGCGGTGAGTGGAACGTCCATCGCTGTTCGCGCTGCACGGGAGCCTTCTTGGATCCTCGTCCCAGTGCTCTTGGCGCGGCGGGCGATGTTCCTGCCCCGCGCGCTCCGAGTACGCCGAATCGGCTCCTGAAGCAGACTCGAGAATTCGCCGGCGTGCTTCGCAACGGCTACGTCAACCGCCGCACTGGCCAACGACTCCGCCCATCGCACGCGCTCGGATACTGGTGGCACGCGTGGCGACCGCGCTCACGCGCGCGTCTCAACGCGGAACTCGGCTGGCTGCCCTCAGGTCGGCCGAGCCGTCACTTGCTCGACATCGGGGGCAATAGCCCAAAGGCAATCCACGCGGCCCGTAGCTCGGGATGGCAGGTCACGGTCGTCCTTCTCGACCATCAGCGCCCGCCGTGGCTCGACATGCCCGACGTCGAGGTACGCGTGGGCTCGATCGCTGAGGCGGGGCTGCCCGAAGGCTCGTTCGACGTCATCAACGTCAACGGTGCGCTAGAGCGGATGCATCGTCCTCTCGAAGAGCTCCAAGCATGCTCTCGCTTGCTGAGGGTCGGGGGCATGCTGCGGGTCTCCACGCCGAATCTGGCCTCGCTGGGGCACCGGCACTATCAGCGCCATTGGGCTCCGCTCGATCCCCCGCGAAATCTCATGCTCTTTACCGCGAGTTCGCTCGAGCGACTCCTGGAGCGAGCCGGTTTCACCGCGAGCTACGCCCGCAACGTGCCACTGAGCGCGCGGCACAGCTTTCGAGAGAGCGAGGCGCTCGGCATTCGGCGCTGGAGGAGCCCGAACTACTGGCTGCGCTGGGCGGCGGTCGAAATCAAGGCTCTCATCGCCGACGTGTGCACGTTGGTGCGCCCGGACTGGGGCGAGCGTCTGGTTGCGACAGCTCGGCCGGTCAGCGCCGCCGCGGCGATCCCTGTCGCCGCGTAAGTGCCCGCGTAGCGCGCACTAAACCGCTTCGTAGGCCTCCAACGGCGGGCATGAGCAGACGAGATTGCGATCGCCGTGGGCGGCGTCGATACGACCGACCGGAGGCCAGTACTTGGTCGTTCGCAGGCTCTCGAGCGGATATGCGGCGAGTTCTCGTGGATACGGACGGCTCCAGGCGTCGCCAGCCACATCGTTGGCGGTGTGGGGCGCGTGGCGAAGCGGGTTGTCCTCGACATCCCACTCTCCCGACTCCACACGGCGGACCTCATCGCGGATGGCGATCAGCGCGTCACAGAAGCGATCAAGCTCGAAGAGCGACTCCGATTCGGTGGGCTCGACCATCAACGTTCCTGCAACCGGGAACGACATGGTGGGTGCGTGGAAGCCGTAGTCCATGAGGCGTTTTGCGACATCGTCCACCGTCACCCCGCATGCTTCGCGAATCGGGCGCAGGTCGAGGATGCACTCGTGGGCTACCCGGCCGCGCTCGCCGGTGTAGAGGACCGGGTAATGCGGCGCCAAGCGCACCGCGACGTAGTTGGCGTTGAGGATGGCCATCTCGGTCGCCGCGGTGAGCCCTGTACCTCCCATCAGTGCGGCGTAGGCCCACGAGATCGGGAGAATGCCGGCTGATCCCCAGGGCGCGGCGGAAATCGGGCCCACGCCGCCCGCGGGCCCCGCGCCGTCGACCAGCGGGTGGTTCGGCAGGTGAGCGGAAAGATGCTCGCGTACCGCCACCGGCCCAACTCCGGGCCCCCCACCGCCATGGGGAATGCAGAAGGTCTTGTGCAGATTCAGGTGCGAGACATCTGCGCCGAACGCGCCCGGCGTGGCAAGCCCGACCAACGCGTTGAGGTTGGCGCCGTCCACGTAGACCTGGCCACCGTTTTCATGAACTACGTCGCAGATCGTCGTGATCTCCTCTTCGAACACGCCGTGTGTCGACGGATACGTGACCATCAACGCCGCCAGCTCATGTCCGGCGTTTGCCGCCTTCGCGCGTAGGTCGGCAAGGTCCACGTTCCCCGCGTCATCACAGGCAACGACCGCCACGGACATGCCTGCCATCACGGCCGACGCGGCGTTCGTTCCGTGGGCGGACTCGGGAATGAGGCACACCGTCCGCTGCTCGTCACCGCGCCCGCGGTGATAGGCCCGGATGGCGAGAAGTCCCGCTAGCTCGCCTTGGGACCCTGCGTTCGGCTGCACCGAAACCGCGTCATACCCGGTCGCCTCACACAGCATCGCCTCGAGCTCGCCGATCATCTGGCGATATCCCTCGGTCTGATCCGCGGGTGCGAACGGATGCATCCGGGCGAACTCCGGCCAGGTGACGGGCAGCATCTCCGTCGTCGCATTGAGCTTCATGGTGCAGGAGCCCAGTGGGATCATGGTGCGATCAAGCGCCAGATCGCGGTCGCTCAAACGCCGTAGGTACCGGAGCATCTCGTGCTCGGTGTGGTGCCGGTGAAAGACCGGATGATCAAGAATCTCATCGGTTCGGCGGTGGGCCATGGTCATGCCATCGGGCGCAGCGTCATCGAGGGCGTCGAGTGATGCCTGAACTCCAAACACCCGCCAGACGGTCTCCACGACCCCGCGGGTGCTGGTCTCGTCCAGGCTGATGCCGAGGGTGTCGTCGTCGAGCTGCCAAAGATTCATGCCCTCGGCTCGTGCGACGGCGCACACGTCCGCGGCGCGCGCCGGAGCCGACACGCGCACCGTGTCGAACCAGCTGTCGGCCTGCACTTCGACGCCGCCTGAGCGCAAACCGGCGACCAGGATCGACGTGAGCCGATGCACGCGCTCGGCGATGCGTCGCAGACCCTGGGGGCCATGCCACACCGCGTACATGCCGGCCATTACCGCCAGCAGTACCTGGGCGGTGCACACATTGCTCGTCGCCTTCTCTCGGCGGATGTGTTGTTCGCGGGTCTGCAACGCCAGCCGCAGCGCCGGCCGTCCGGCATCGTCCAGTGACACGCCAACCAGGCGTCCAGGCAACGAACGGGCGAACTGCTCACGGGTCGCGATGAATCCCGCGTGGGGGCCACCGAAGCCCATGGGCACCCCGAAACGCTGCATCGATCCCACAGCGACATCCGCGCCCATGTCCCCGGGGGACCTTGTAAGGACCATCGCGAGGGGATCTGCCACCACAACCGCGATGCCCGCGCGCTCATGCACGCGCTCGATCACAGGGGATAGGTCGCGCAGCTGCCCGGACGAGCCGGGAAAGGCGAGAACCGCCCCGAATAGTGCATCCGGCAGCTCTGTCTCAGGATCCCCGACCACCACCTCGACACCGATCGGTTCCGCGCGTGTGGTCATGACCGCGATCGTCTGTGGATGGCAGTCGGAATCGATAAAAAAGACATCCGCGTCGCTCTTGGACGCGCGGCGCGCCATGGTCATCGCCTCGGCGGCGGCGGTTCCTTCATCCAGCAGCGAAGCGTTTGAGAGTGGCAAGCCCGCGAGGTCCGAGACCAGCGTCTGAAAGTTGAGTAGTGCCTCGAGCCGACCCTGAGAGATCTCGGGTTGGTACGGGGTGTACGCCGTGTACCAGGCGGGATTCTCGAGAATGTTCCTCTGGATGACCGGTGGCGTGATCGTGTCGTAGTAACCGAGGCCGATCAGCGAAGTCATCACCGAGTTGCGCCCGGCCATCTCGCGCAGACGCGCGATCACCTCAGGCTCTGTCATCGGATCAGGAAGATCGAGAGGCTCCGCCGACCGGATCGACTCCGGCACGGTCTCGTGCACGAGCGTCTCGATGCTGTCCGCGCCGATCGCCGCGAGCATCTGGCGCACGTCGGCCTCATCGGGGCCGATATGCCGCGATGCGAACTCCGCGCGGTTCTCCAGATCGGCGAGCGGTGGACGGTCGGTCATCGGGTCTCCCAGTATCGGCGCAGGTAAACGTTGCGCCTCCGCTGTCCCGGTGCCTGAGAGATGGACTCACACAAAGTGAGCTTTCCCCGTCGGCGGGATGCCAGGCATCCGCTCTCCAGCGTTACCGCGCCCCCACGGTCCGGGTGCCTGAGAGTTTCCGAGGCGGTTGCTCCTTCGGCGCCGGCCCGAAGCCGGTCTCTCCCATGGGGTCGTTCGGTGAAACCGAAAGTAGCATTCAGCCCCGGCTGACGGGACGCCTAGGCGCTAACGAGCGAGTGTCGTGTAGCGGAGGAAGGTCGCCATGGCGTCCTCGAACTGCTCGGCGCACGAGCCGTCGTCGTCCTCAACACACGTCCTCAGGCTCTGAGTCAGCAGCTGGAGGCCCACCCGATCGACAGCGGCCTTTACCGCGGCGAGCTGCGCCAGGATCTCTTCAGGCGCTGCTCCTTCTTCGACCATTCGTTGCACCCCTCGAAGCTGCCCTTCGGCGCGCTTGAGGCGTGGGACCAAGTGGGCTCCGTCGGGCTGGGCGGTAGTCGCCATCCCCTCAGGTCCCGCATCCGCAGGAGCCGCCGCAACATCCGCCCGCCGACTCGGCGACCCCGCTGCTGGGGCGCGCCGTTACGAAGCCGGTGAACAGCTGCGTGGCCGTCGCGTCGCAGTCCGGGCAGGCACGGTCCTCCTCGCGGAGGAAGCCGTGTCGGAAGACCTCGAACTTCTGATCGCACCCCTCACAGAGCATGTCGTAGCTCGGCATCGGCTTAAGAGAGTCCGAGAGCCTGCTCGAGCTGCGCCTTCGGCATGGCGCCGACGGCGTGCCTGGCGAGCTCTCCGTTCTGGAACAGCGCCACGAATGGGATGCCCTGCACGTTGTAGCGCTGGGCAATCGCGCCGTGGGCGTCCACGTCGAGCTTGCCGACGACGATCTCCTCGTCGCGCTCGCGCGCGATCTCGTCGAGGACCGGAGCGATCATGCGACACGGGCCACACCATTCGGCCCAGAAGTCGACCACGACCGGCTTCTCGTTCTCGAGTACCTTGGCCTGGAAGTTGTCGGCGGTGATTTCAATCGTTGCCATCGTCTCGTCCTCATTCGGTCGTGGAATCAGGCGGTCGCCGCTGCGGCGGCCGCTCCGTGGGCTGCTTCGTCCAGCCAGCGCTCGGCGTCGATCGCCGCCTCGCAGCCGGAGCCGGCAGCCGTGATGGCCTGCCGGTACACGGTGTCCTGCACGTCTCCGCACGCGAAGACGCCTTCGATGCTGGTTCTCGTGCCGTCGGTGAGCATGTAGCCGGCCTCGTCCAGGGCGACCTGCCCGGTAAACAGATCGGTGTTTGGCGTGTGGCCGATCGCGACGAACATCGCCGCGGCGGGAATCACGTCGGTCTCATCGGTGTTCACGTCGCGAACCCGCACCCCCTCGACCGCGCCTTCACCGACGACCTCCTCGACCACCGAGTTCCAGCGCACGTCGATCGACGGGTGGTCAATGACGCGCTGGGCCATGATCTGTGAAGCCCGGAACTCATCACGACGGTGGACGACGGTGATCTTGCTGGCCATACGCGAGAGGAACAGCGCCTCTTCCATGGCGGTGTCACCGCCACCCACGACGACCATCTCCTTGTCCTTGAAGAAGAAGCCGTCACATGTAGCGCACGAGGACACCCCGAAGCCGCGCAGTTTGGTCTCACTGTCGATGCCGAGCCACTTCGCGGCGGCGCTCCTCCACCTCCTGGGCGTCCAGGCCCTCGGGCCGCGACTGCAGGTGGCGAAAGACCTCGCCGGCATCGAGGTTGTGGATCTGGCGCGCCACGGTCAGTCGAGCCCTTCCGCCTTGCTGAACAGGGCCACGTCGCAGGGCGCGTCGCGCAACATCCGCTCGATGGGATTGGCGAACGGTAACGCGTCCTTGATCGAGCGCGGCGGGACTTGCAGACAGATCAATTGCGACTTGTGGCGGCTGGCGAGGATGAGGGTTTCCATGACCCAGTCGTCGGTCACGCGGACACTGGAATCGATCATGGGATCGGTCAGGCCGGTTCTCTTCATCACCGTCC
>CAMYIK010000135.1 GCA_947258365.1 uncultured Thermoleophilia bacterium
TCTCCTCGCAGCCGCATGCACCACGGTGGTCCATGCGGGTCAGCATGTGCGCCGCGTCGAGCAGCAGATCGTGGCTGCGCTGGCCCTTGATGTGAGCGATGAAGCCGACGCCGCAGCTGTCGTGCTCCATCTGCGGGTCATAGAGACCCTGCTTAGGCGGGAGTCCAAGCCCGGAGCTCATCGAGGGCTCCAGAAGTTGGTGGACACCTCGCATCGGTGCGCGATCGAGATCTGCCAGTGGGTTGGTCGAGGGAGAGATTCGGACATCGCAGGCCTTTCCAGACGATCCGAGCGCGAGCAGGGCGAGCTAGCCAAGCCCCGCAGGGCCGCATGCGGGGGCTACCAGAAAACGCTGCAAAACGGCATAAAATGTCGTCTAGTGCGCGCTAGGTCGGGGAATCGTACCCCATTCGGACCCGTCCGAGTGTGGGCCAAAAGCAACAAGTCCAATCCGCCCTGGCGCCGCTAGCATCGCCGTGATGCCCGATCATTGTGGCGAGTCATCTCGCGAAAGGCCCTTGCGCTGAGCACGTGGTCGCCCGCTCCACGTCCACCGTCTCATCCCGGCACCCTCGACGCCCCGGGCGGCGGCACGTTCCTCGTATCGGCGTTGGTGCTGGTGAACGTGGTCTTTTACCTGGTGTCCTTCCTGGAGGACGGGTTCACGAGGGACATCACGGGTTCGCTTCGCGAGGACGGCGCCGTCCGGGCCATAGAGGTGGCCGACGGCGAGATCTGGCGCATCGTCACCTCGGGTTTCTTCCACGTCGACATCCTCCACATCGGCTTCAACATGCTGCTGTTGTGGTTCATCGGTACGGCGCTTGAGTCGTACATGGGCACGCTTCGGCTTGGGATCGTCTACTTCGCCTCGATTGTCTGGGCCTCCGCCGGCGCGCTCTACCTCGACCCGTTCGTGCTGACCCTCGGCGCGTCCGGTGGCGTCTACGGGCTGATGGGTGTGGCGGTATGGGTGGAGTTCAAAGAGAAGCGTCCGCTGATGGGCGGAAGCATTTGGGGCCTGCTGGTGGTCAACCTCGTGATCACCTTCGCGATCCCCGGGATCTCGATCGGCGGTCACTTGGGAGGGCTGCTCGGTGGCATCCTGGCCACACTCGCGCTGACCGGCCTCGGTCGGTACGTGCTCTCCCGGCACACGTTGCCGGCCTGGGCGCTCACCCTGGGCTTCGCCGTCATGGCCGTCGGCGCGCTAGCCGCGATCGCTATCGCCAACGCCGCCTAGACGCGGCGCCCGTAGGAGCTACCTGCGGCGCAGGATGACGAGCAGCTCGTTGAGGCGGCTCAGGCCCCGTGCCCGGAGGCCATCGTTGCGATCGATGGCGTTCTCCGACGCGATCACCTCCAGCGCGAAGGCGTCACCGTAGAGCTCCTTGATCTCAGTTACCGACACTGAGAACGGTGGGCCTCCCATCTCGGCCTGGTCGTATTCCAGTGCGACCTGGAAGACGACGGCCTCGCCTGGGATGATATCGGCGATATAGCGGGCGTATCGCTTGCGAGCGTAAGCCGGCAGGGCAACGAGGCTGGCGCGGTCATAGACGGCAGCGATCTCCGTCAACGGAGCGGCCGGCATCTCGAACAGGTCGCCGCACCAGAACTCGTAGCCCGATGCTTCGTAGACCGTGAACTTCGGCTCACGATGTTGCACGGCCCCGAGCCCGTTTTCTTTGAGAAAGGCCTCGATGGCGACCGGGCTCAGCTCATTGCCGATGACGCGGTGCCCCAAGGTCGCCAGCCAGGTCATATCAACGGTCTTGCCGCATAACGGCACGAAGACGTCGGACCCCTTCGGGAGTCCGAGTTCGCTCCAGTAGCGAGTGAGCAGGCTGTTGGCGTCGGCCTGGTCGAAGGCGGTGCTGCCGGAGCTCCAGCGGTCGTGCCAGAAGGCGTGATCGATGTGGTCTGCCATTTCGGATCACCGTCCTAGTGCATGACGCCGGGGCGCCGAGATCAGGCGATGAGCTCGTGCGCCGTCTCGATTGCGGCGGCGACCAACCGAACAGACGCGTCGATGTCGGCCGGGTGGCAGACCTCCACGCTGGAGTGCACGTAGCGCGACGGGATCGAGACGCAGCCGGCGATTGCTCCGGTGCCGGATAGCTGCAGCGACTGCGTGTCGGTGCCGCCCCTGTTCGCGACATGGAACTGATACGGGATATCGCGCTCCTTCGCGAGCTTCTCGAAGTGGTCGACCAGCGCGGGTGAGCCGATCGCCGATGCGTCCATAACGCGAATCGCGGTGCCCGCGCCGAGCCTCGTGGTTCCTCCTCGGACCTCGTCAGGGCCGTCCCCGGCGGGGCACGTGTCGATCGCGATCGCGACATCGGGGTCGATGCCTCCCGCGGCCACGCGGGCGCCGCGCAGGCCGACTTCCTCCTGGGCGGTCGCGGTCGCGAAGAGACTCGACTCTCCACCGGACGTCGCCCGTAGTGCCTGCAGCATCACGTAGAGCCCAACGCGATCATCGAGGCTCTTGCCCGTCACGAGGTGGCCCATTCGGATCAACTCTCGCGTCCGGGTTACGACATCGCCAGGGCGCACGAGTTCCTTTGCTTCATCGCCAGGCAGGCCGAGGTCGATCACCAGGTCATCGAGCTTTGGCGCCCTGTTTCGATCGGCCGCGCTGGTGAGGTGTACCGGCGGCATTCCGACGACTCCGGGCAGGTCCTCGCGACCATGGACCATCACCCGTTGGCTGACGAGGGTCCGCGCGTCCCAGCCGCCAAGAGGTACGAACCTAACGAACCCGGCGTCGTCGACATTGGTGACCATCAGGCCGATCTCGTCGAGATGCGCGGCAAGCATCAGCTTCGGCGCATCGCCGCGATCACGAACTCCGGAGAGGCCGCCAAGCGGGTCGGTGTCGACGCGGTCACACGTCTCCTCCAAGACGGGGCGGACGATGTCGCGGACCCGATCCTCGCGTCCGGAGGGCGAGGAGACCTCGCACAACGACGACAGCAGGTCCCAATTCAGCTGATCCTCGGTCATGGGCGCCAGTCTAGAGAGCACGCATAGTCTGCTCGTGAACGCAGCGGCGAGAGGGAATCAGCATGGCGACCATCAGTGCGGAACTCAGCAGTGGGTACATGGTGAAGATGACCAACGGCTCGCATACCTGGAAGGCCGACGAACCAATCGATCTCGGGGGTAGCGACACCGGGCCCAACCCGTATGAGCTGCTGCTCGGCTCTGTTGCCGCCTGCACGTGCATCACGCTGTCGATGTACGCGCGCCGCAAGGAGATTCCCCTGACTTCTGTCACGGCGAGGTACCACTACGACAAGGTGCACGCCGAGGACTGCGCGTTCTGTGACGACGATGACAAGGGACTGATCGACACGGTGTCGAGCGACATCGAGATCCGGGGCGACTTCACTGCAGAGCAGGCGAAACGGCTCGAGGAGATCGCCACTCGCTGCCCCGTCCACAAGACCCTCGAGCGCGAGATTCGCTTCAGCGACGACGTGCGCGCTGTGGCGGGTTAGGCCTAGGGCGAGCGATGCGCGAGGTTTCATAGTTCGCAAAGAGCGGGTGGTTTACGCGTTTGCACGCCGCCGCGGCTCTGGCGGTTGCCGCAAGTGCACCGACATAATCCGCCAATGCTCAGGGGGGAGCTAAAGAAGGCCGTGTTCGGAATCGCGGCGATGGTCGTCGGGGCACTTGCGCTGTTCGTCGCGGCGCCGCATGCGGTCGCCGGGGAGCCGCCGAACCAGAACGACCCATGCGCGAGTGGTGGTCGCAATACCTGCGGCACGACCGGCAACGGCTTCTACGAGCGATACAAGTTCGGCATCCGGTGGTTCGGGGACTACCGGAACGCGGTGCCGGGCATCGGTAAGACCTTCTGCATCGATCTGCGCTACTGGTACCCCGCGGCGATCCACAAGTACAAGGAGCGCCAGATCCAGAACCTTCGCAACCGCGACGGAGAAAGGGTCTCCACCAGCAAGCAGCGCAAGATGGCGTACGCGCTGTGGGCCTACGGCAGCAGCAACAACAACGTCCAGCAAGCCGCCGTGATGCTCTACGTGCACGCGATGATGGGCGACGACCAGCCAGGCGAGGTCGACCCGCGCGAGTTGAGCAACCCGCGTATTACGACGCTCTACAACCGGATCAGGAGCGACGCCGATCGCTACGCCGGGCCGTATCGACTGGTGACCAAGCTTCCGCAGAAGCAGACCGTCGGCAGGCGCAGTAGCGGCAGCGTCCGCGTGCTCTCCTCCTCGGGCCGTGCCGTGCCGAACGTTCGGCTACGCATCGCATCGAGTGGCGTCGAGGGCGTGCCGGCGACTATCCGCACCAACGGAGCCGGCATCGCGCGGATCGCGTTTACGCCGACTGCGTCGGGCGATATGAGTCTTAAGGTCAGCACGGGGTCTATCGCATCGACACTGCCGCGCTTCTTCGTGCCGACCACCCGGGCCGGCGCCCGGAACGGCCAGCGCCTCGCGAAGGCCGCTACCCAGCGCCTCGCGACCACCGTCAAGCGCACCGTCGCCCCGGCGAGGGTCAAGGTCACGACCAGGGCACGCCCACGCAACATTCTTGCGACCGCCGCCAACCGCGACTCGGTCAGCATCACCGGCGTGCCGGCATCGTGGCGCCAGCGGGTCGACATCCGCCTGTACGGCCCCTTCCGCTCACGCAAGGAAATCTCATGTGAGGGAACGCCGGAATGGAGCAGCGGCTTCACCGCCAAGCGCGGCACTCAGCGCGCGCCTCTCAATCGCATGACCCGTCCGGGGCTCTACACGTACCAGCTCACCGTTCCGAGCACCGACGATGTGATCGGCACCACCACCGAGTGTGGTGTTCCCGCCGAGACGATCCGGGTTCAGGCTCAGCCTCAGGTAACCACCGTCGTGAGTTCCGATCGCATCACCCAGGGCGGCGAGCTGTTCGACACGCTTCAGGTCACCGGCCTTGCCGGGGAGAACGCGATCGTGAAGCTGGACCTCTTCGGTCCGTTCGCGACCCGGGAAGCGATCAGTTGCGAGGGCGAGCCCTTGTGGTCGGGCACAGTCCCGGTCACCGGTGACGGCGAATATCAATCGGAGACGGTCAATCTCTCCGTGGGTGGCTACTACACGTACCGCGAGCGGATCGACGCCTTCGGGTTCGTTCGCCGACAGCAGGCACCGTGTGCGGAGACCTCTGAGACGACCATCGTGGTCGGCGAGCCCAAGATCACGACGAAGGTCAGTAGGCAGCGGGTCCGCCCCGGCGACACCGTCACCGACGAGGTGATCGTCTCCGGTTTGGGTGCTCTGGAGGCTGAGGTCGAGGTGGAGCTGTGGGGTCCTTACCCCAGTCGCGCCGCCATCAACTGCGTTGGCTCGCCAGCCCACACGGAGACCTTCACGGCCGCCGGCGACGGCACCCACACGACCAAGACGGTCAAGCTGAACCAGGCCGGCTATTACACCTACCGCGAGCGCATTCTCGGGCAGCGGTACACGCAGGCCACCGAGACAGCGTGTGGCGAGGTCGCTGAGACGACCTTCGTCCAGGCGCGGCCCAGGGTGACAACGGTTGTGTCCCGGCAGGCGATCCGCCCGGGCAGCCGAATCTTCGACCGCGTCCGCGTCAAGGGTCTCGGCAGTACGCCCGCCACCGTCGCGCTGGAGCTGTTCGGTCCGTTCTCCACCCGGGACGCGATTCGGTGCACCGCGAACAAGCGGGTCTGGCGAGGGCTGGTCAAAGTCAATGGCGACGGGACCACGCGCTCGCCCAGCGTGAAGCTCTCGAAAGCCGGCTTCTACAGCTACCGCGAGCGCCTCATCGGCACCTCGGTCGTGCAGGGCACCACGCCCCGCTGCGCCGCGGCCTCAGAGACCTCGCTGGCCCGGCCTCTGATTCTGACCGGGCGCGGTGACCCGAAGACCAAGAATCGGAACGAACAGGTCTCGCACGCGGGCCCGCGGCCGACGCGGGTGAGCGTCGGTGGCCTCAACATTGCGGCCCCTGTCCTCACGCGTGGCATCGACACCAAGCTGGGCGCCTTCGACGCGCCGGTCAACATCCAGCGACTCGGTTGGTGGAAGGACGGGGCCACGCCGGGCGACCGGACAGGCACCGCCTTGATCGCCGGTCACGTCGACAACGCTCGCCGCGGCGCCGGTGCGTTCTTCCGCTTGCGCAACGCCGACCGCAGTGATCGGGTCGAGGTGCGGATGTCGGACGGGAAGACGAAGATCTACCGGGTGACGTCCGTTCGGACCTACGTGAAGGAGCGGCTCCCGGCCGGCCTGTTCACGAAGCGGGGCAAGCACCGTCTCGTACTCGTCACGTGTGGTGGACCATTCCTTCGTTCCCAAGGCGTCTACCGCGACAACGTCGTGGTGACCGCCGTTCCCGTCTAGCTCTTCGCTCGCTCTGAGGCGCGTTTGTAGCGTGCGACGGCTTCGACCCGTCGCTCGGCGTGGTTCACCAGGGGGGCGGGGTAATCGGACCCGATGCGGCAGTTCGCGACGGCTTGCTCTTCGGTCGTCATCGTCCACGGCTCGTGGATACGGCTGGTCGGGACGTCCCGAAGTTCTGGAATCCAGCGTCGGATGTAGGTGCCCTCCGGATCGAAGCGCTCGGCCTGACGGGTTGGACTGAGGACCCGGAAGTAGGGGGCGGCGTCGGTGCCGGTTCCCGCGGTCCACTGCCAGCCGCCGTTGTTGCTCGCCGGGTCTCCGTCGAGCAGCTTTCGCATGAAGATGCTCTCGCCCTTGCGCCAGTCGATCAGGAGATCCTTGACCAGGAACGACGCAACGACCATGCGGGCGCGGTTGTGCATCCACCCTTCGGAGTCCAGCTGACGCATGCCCGCGTCGACGAGCGGGTATCCGGTCTGTCCGGCCTCCCAAGCCGCGAGATCCTGGGGGGCGTCGTTCCAGTCAATCGCGCGGAAGGGCTCCCGCAGCGCGACTCGCGCGACCTCGGGATGCCGGGCCAGATGGTGGTGGTAGAATTCGCGCCAACC
>CAMYIK010000136.1 GCA_947258365.1 uncultured Thermoleophilia bacterium
GGCCTGCCGTTGACCAATGCTGGATGCGCTCCATAACGACGAAGGGACTGGCATGGGACAGCGATTGGAAAACGCGAAGAGCCTCTACATCGAGGCGATCCGAGACGGCAAGCCTTCAGAGGCGATCCACAAGTACTCAGGCGCCCGGTACACCCAGCACTCGACACCCGTCAAAGACGGCAAAGAAGGCTTCGTCGAATTCTTCGAGGACTTCCTTCGCAGGAACCCGGTACGCGATATCCAGATCGTCCGAGGCTTCGAGGACGGCCCCTACGTCTTCCTTCACGTCGTTCAGACTCTGAACGGTGGGGAGTTCCGTTACGTCACCGCCGACATCTTCGACACCGACGATGACGCGAAGATGATCGAGCACTGGGACATCATCGAAGAGGTCGTGGACGAGACGGTCTCGGGGCACACACAATTCGATGGTCCAACCGAGCCGACCGACCTCGACAAGACGGCGCAGAACAAGGCACACGTCGCGGAGTTTCTCGCCCGTGTCCTGAAAGGCGGTGACTACGACGTGCTGACTGACTACGTCAGTGCCGAGAACTACACCCAACACAACCCGCGTGTCGGCGATGGTCTCGCGGGCCTCGGAGCCTTCGTCGCGTCTTTGGCTGAGAAAGGGCAGAGGATGGCCTACACGGAGATTCACAAGGTCATCGGCTGCGGAGACTTCGTCGCCGCCCTGAGCTTGGTGGACCTCGGCGGGGCCGACATGGCGGTCATCGATCTCTTTCGGGTGGAGGGCGGTCTGATCGTCGAGCACTGGGACGTCATGGAGTCGATCCAACCCATGAACAGCTGGGTGAACAGCGGGAAATTCTGACCGTCGCCGGGCCTCGCGGAGGCCCGCTACCGCGAAGCCGCCCAATGGAGTGGTGTGGTGACTTGGTCTCCTCGCGGCAGTGGCGATAGGGACGATTGCCGCGCTTGCGGGCCTCGGCCCGCCCGACTGATCGAACTCTCCCCGGGTTGATCGAGCGCTTGCGCGTCATCGGCCGTGCCATCGTGAGTCACGGTCGTGCCGGATGACCGGATATCCAACCGCACCGCCTCCCGCGCCGTAGCTTCGGTGGATGAGCTCGACCTCGGCAGGTTCTTCGCGCACGCGTCTTCTCACTCCGCTGCAGGAGTTCCTGAAGACCGAGGTCGCGGCGGGCGTCGCGCTCGCGATCGCCGCCGTCGCCGCTATCGCATGGGTAAACGCCTTCCCCGGCGGTTACGAAGATTTCTGGCAGACCAAGATCAGCCTCGTCTCGGTCGGCGGTTTCGACGCGAGCGCGGACCTGCGCAAGCTCGTCGTCGACGGCCTCATGGCGATCTTCTTCTTCGTCGTCGGGATGGAGATCAAGCGCGAGCTCGTCATCGGAGAACTCGCCGAGCGTCAGGTGGCGCTCCTTGCGGTGTTCGCCGCGATCGGGGGCATGGCGGTGCCCGCGATGATCTTCGTGGCGTTCAACGTCGGAGGCGGCGAGGCCTTACGGGGCTGGGGCATCCCGATGGCGACCGACATCGCGTTCGCGCTCGGAGCCCTGTCGCTGCTCCGCGGTCGGATACCGCTACAGCTCTTCGCCTTTCTGCTGGGGGTGGCCGTAGTCGACGACATCGGCGCGATCGCCGTGATCGCGCTCTTCTACTCCGAAGGCGTCAGCTTGGCTTGGCTGGCGGCCGGTGCTATCGGCCTTCTTGCCACCGCTGGGCTGGTCCGGGCACACGTCCACTCGTGGATCCCGTACGCGATCATCGGGGTATTCGTCTGGATCGCCGCCTACCAATCGGGCGTCCACGCAACCATCGCTGGAGTGGCGATGGGGGTCCTGATGCCGGTGTTCGCCAAGCGCGAGCCTGGCGACGCGGGCGCCGAGGCCGAGGCGATCAGTAGGCGCATCACCGAACGCGCGGCGCTCGGGGCCTCGAACTACGGCCAGTGGACACGACTGCAAAGTCTCGGGCGAGAGTCGGTACCGCTGTTGGAACGGTTCGAGCACGCTCTCCATCCGTGGAGCAGCTTCGTCATCTTGCCGATCTTCGCCCTCTCCTCGGCGGGTGTGCTGATTCGTGGCGACACGATTGCCGACACGTTCACCGGCGGCATCGGGCTTGGTGTCGCGCTCGGGTTGGTGTTCGGCAACGTAATCGGGATCACCGCCGGCGCGTATCTTGCGACGCGACTTGGCCTTGCCCGACTGCCGCGGGCCGTTACCTGGCCACAGATCATCGGAGTCGCGGCGTTCGCCGGCATCGGCTTCACGGTCTCGATTTTCGTCGCGGGGCTGGCGTTCGACGACCCGGCGCTCGTGGACCAGGCGAAGCTGGGGATCCTCGTCGCATCCGTCGGCGCCGCCGTGCTTGGCACAGCCATCTTGCGCCGCGTGAGTCCGCCGACCGGATCCGCCTGAGTAGGATCCAGGCCGTCTGGCAACCTCGTTTCGCGTAAGAAACCTGGCGTCCCGCCAGGGGTCCATCGAAGGGGCGACATGCCGAGCGAAGGTCTTCACATCGACCACGTGATCTACGCGGTGATGGACGTCGACATCGCGGCGGAGCGCCTCCAGCGTGAATACGGGCTGGGCTCGCTGCCTGGCGGCGTACTCCAGGGCGGGACGACGAACCGCATCGTGCCGCTGGCGCCTCCCGTCTTTCTCGAACTGGTCGGCGTGGCTGACCCGACTCTCCCTGACGGAGCCTGGCTGTCTGAGACGCTTGCGGGTCGCGACCGGGTGCTGTGGTGGTGCCTCGGAGTGGACGACATGGATGACACGGCCGAGCGGCGCGGGCTGCCTATCCAGTCCGCGGAGATGGAAATGGTCGACGGCCCCCCGCGCCTGTTCCGCACCGCCGGCATGCCTCAGTACCCTCGCCCGTTCTTCATCTCGTTCGAGATGGAGCCCGAGGCGCTCATGCGACTGCGAGAGACCCGCTACCGCGAAGCCGCCCACGAGTGCGAGCCGGGAGGGTTCACCTTCGTCGAGGTGGGCGACTCACCGGAGATGCTTGGCGCCTGGCTCGGCGACCACGACCTGTCGGTACGCCATGTGCCCGACAAGCCTTCGGGCATCCACGCGGTCGGTATCGAGACCGCGCGTGGAGAGGTCGTGCTCCGCTAGTTCCAAGCGCGACCTGTGTGACAATCTGTCACGTATGATTGACAGCATGTAACGATCGCGTTGGAGGTGGGCGTGTCCGAGATCTGGAGCGAAGCACGGCTTGATCACCGGAATCGCCAGGCAGCGAACATCGCGATGGGCGCCCTCTCCCTCCTTGCAGATGACGGAGGATCAGCGCTGAGCATGGCGGCCGTAGCCAACCGAGCCGGTATCTCGCGCCAGACGCTCTACCGGTACTACAAAGACCTCGACGCACTGCTCGTCGGCGTCGCCGAAGCTGTCGCCTCACACGACGAGGAATTCGAAGGCCTGGTCAGAGATCTGCCAGATCCCTCGTCCCAACTCGAGCTGATCGCCCGAGCTGTGGCCGACCACGACGAGGTCGACCCCGCGAGCCTGACCGCAATCGTCCCACCAGAGGGCCGTGAGGTGCTCGAACAGCACATGGCCCGCGTGCGACAGCTCGTTGCCGAGATCTTAGGTCGAGGCATCGAGAGCGGCATCTTCGACGAGGGCCTTGACCCGGACGCCGACGCGCGTCTGATCCTGGGACTGCTTGCAGCCGCCGAACCGGGTGAACCGGAGCGAGCACTTCATCTGCTCCGGAAGCTCGTCTTGTCCCACAACTCTGAAAGGAGCGAACGATGAACGAACCGACGTACACCTTCCTAAGCGTGTCCACCGCCAAACCGGGGCGCATCGACGATCTCGTCGAGCTCGCCAAAGCTCCGAGCGAGCGTATGGAGCTGAAGGTGCCCGGCATGATCGCCCGGCAGGTCAGCGTGGACCGCCAGCGCAACACCGTGGTGGTCTGGGTGACCTTCGCCAAGAGAAACGACCTCTACGACTACCTCGCCACTGAAGAGGGGAGGTCCGACCACGGTGAGGACAACGACATGACCGACATCATCGAGACCTTCGAGATGTACGACCTCGTCCCGGTCTCCGGCCGCCTTGCTCGCGTTGGCCAGAACACGAACATCTGAGGAGACGAGATCGCAGAAACACGTAGCAGCATGTTGGGTGCTAGCCGCGCTCTCTCACGATCACCAATGGTTTGAGATACGGGCCTGGCGCTCGGCTCTGGCCCAATCAGATGCTCGGATTCCCTGATCCCTGGCGCGATGGGTCAACGGCCGCGAGCTCTGACCAGCCCCACGCGATGGTCGCCGCAGGTCGGGCAGCCCGAATTTTCAGCGGAGTTCTCGTCTGATCGCCAACAGCGGAACAGCGAGCGCGACAGCAAAGACGCCGTTGAACAGAGCGTGCCCGATAAATCCCAGGACAAGCGAGAGCCCGGTATCGAGGACAAACCACGTCGAAACCGAAGACACGATCGCCCACCATGCCCAGGTTTCGCGCCGTCGCAGTGGGCCGACGATGATCGCGCCTATGGCCACCATCCATCCGGCGATTGCTGCCCCGAGAACGCCGTAGACCAGGCGCAGGTAGTCGCGAGGTCTTCCATCGACGATGTCTCCGTCCTGTGGCCCGAATCCAAGACGGTCGAAAACCTGGTCGCCAATGAAGAGCCCCACGATCACCAGCCCCACGCCATAGAGGGCCACAAGGCCAACGACCGCGAGCAGCACTCGATCCCAGCCGGCTGAGCGATCGGTCGAGTCCACTCGGTCATTCTGGCACCAATGGCTGCTTCATCGACAGCGCAGTCAGCCCGAAAGGTTCCATCGATTCCGGCGGCCGCTGCCGCGCTTGATCGTCGCCAAGCGAATGGCATCGCCCGAGCACGAGTGAAACGCGTCAGACTCGCTGGCGGCGTGGTCGAAGGGGATTCAATGCCAATCAGGTGCTGAGATTCCCCGACTCCTGATGCGTACTAAGCCCCAGTGTCGGCGAACTCAGGTCGCCCTAGGTTTCTCATAGCTCTCCCGGGGTAGTCCCTGGTGGGACTGCGCCACGCCGTCGAAGCGCATCGGAGCGGTATGGGACAAGTCACCAATCATCGCGCTGTCGTATCCGAACACGGCGGCCCCGAGGTGTTGAGACTCGTAGAAGACGACCTACCCGAACCGAAGGTTGGCGAAGTCCGCGTGAGGGTCCAGGCAGCCGGAGTCTCGGCCTTTGATCTCATATATCGCCGCTGGCCTCACCTGCCCGGTAGCCCGAAGGTGCCTTTTACGCTCGGCGAGGACGTCGTCGGCATCGTCGACAAGCTGGGGGAGGGTGTCACCGCGCTCGAGCTCGGGCAGACGGTCGCCGGCGGCACATGGTCGCGCGGCATCGGAGGGGGCTACGCCGAGTACCTCTGTCTGTCGGCGAGCGAGTTGGTTCCCGTGCCTGCCGGCATCGACCCGGCCGAGGCGGTCTGCCTGGTTGTGAACTACCTCACCGCCCACCTTCACATGCACCGCATCGGCGAGGTGCGCGCCGGGGAACGCATGCTCGTCCATGGTGCGGCGGGCGGTGTCGGAACAGCGCTACTCCAGCTCGGAGCGCTGTCTGACCTCGAGATGTATGGCACCGCCTCGTCCTCTCAGCAGGAACTGGTGACGGAACTCGGTGCCATCCCCATCGACTACCGCAACCAGGACTTCCGCGAGCGCATCGGCTACCTGACCGGCGGAGAGGGAGTCGACATCGTCATCGACCCAGTCGGCGGCGCGATGCATCTATGGCACTCCTACTGAACCCTGACGAAGAGCGGTCGCTTGGTGTGGCTGGGCTCGGCAGCCACGCAGACGAAGGGACTTCGCGTCGGGCCGCTGAGCATCGCGATGATGTTCCTCCTCAGGATGATCCCCGACGGCAAACGCGCCCCGAGATGTCCGGAGCTGAACAAGGTCGCTGAGTCCGACAACGATTGGTATCGCAACACCCTCACTCAGCTGCTCGCACTTTTGGCCGCAGGGAAGCTCGCGCCGATCATTGCCGAACGAGTTCCTCTGGCCGAGGCGGCACGCGCTCACGAGATCCTCGAGCAAGGCAAACACAGCGGCAAAGTTGTGCTCGTGCCGAGCACGGCATGACAAGGACCTCGAGGCGCTGCCAGCTCAGCAGGTGCAGCGGGCCTAGTGGGATTGAAGTTGAACCCACACCCCCTGCAAAACGACTTGTTCGATCACCGTTGAAAGCTCAAAGTCACTCCTATGGAATTCGGACCGAAGAAATCGGATTGAAGTTGAACCCACGCCATCCGACGCGCAACACGGGACCACAATTCGGTCAGAGCGCCCCATCCGCGCCGCAGCGAGCTACTCCGCCGAAACCTTCAGAATCGCGCCGGCACCCGTTGTCGGCAGTTTGGGCGTCGGCCTAAACTCACTAACGGATTACATGCCGCCCTCACGTGGAGATCCCATGGCAGACGCAAACCGGGTTTGGCGGTTGAGGAATCGGCCAGTTGGAGGGATCGAGGACGGCGATCTCAGCTTCGACGTCGAACCGATCGCGGCCCCAACCGAGGGCGAGTGTCTGGTCCGCCTCAACTATCTCTCGCTGGATCCGACCAACTTGGTCTGGATGAAGCGTGACAGCTATATCCCGGCGGTCGCGATTGACGATCCCATGCGCGGGGTTGTCCTCGGGACCGTCGTCGAGTCGAAGGTCGAGCAGCTCCCTGAAGGTGCACTGGTTAGCGGCCTCGGGTCGTGGGCCGACTACCAGATCGGCGGCCCTGAGACGCTTCAGGTCATGCCCGACACAAGCCCGATGCCTGCCGAGCAGGCCTTCGGGACCTTCGCGGTTGTTGGACCTACCGCCTACGTCGGGATGATCGACATCGGTCAACCCAAGGAGGGCGAGACTGTAGTCGTGTCGGGCGCGGCCGGGGCGGTCGGAAGCATCGCGGGGCAGATTGGAAAGATCCACGGTTGCCGCGTCGTTGGGCTTGCCGGGA
>CAMYIK010000137.1 GCA_947258365.1 uncultured Thermoleophilia bacterium
TCTCAGGCGGCCAGCAGCAACGCGTCGGAGTCGCCCGGGCGCTCGCCGCGGACCCGCCCGTGCTGCTGATGGACGAGCCGTTCGGAGCGGTCGACCCGATCGTGCGCACGCGCCTACAAGACGAGCTGATCGCGTTGCAGAGCCGGGTACAGAAGACGATCGTCCTGGTAACCCACGATCTCGACGAGGCCCTCAAGCTCGCCGACCACATCGCGTTGCTCAACGTCGGCGGCATCCTCGAGCAGTACGCCTCCCCCGACGACCTGCTGCGGGCTCCCGCCAACGAGTTCGTGGAGCGGTTCATCGGGGATGATCGGAGCCTGCGGCGCCTCGCGTTGGCACGCGTCGAGGAACTGCCCTTTGAGCGCGGCCCGGTCGTCGAGCATTCCGCATCGCTCGTCGACGTGAAGGATGCCATCGAGTCGAGCCCCAGCGAGTGGTTCGGCCTTACCCGAGATGGCCGGTTCCTCGGCTGGGTGGACGGCAGCAACCTGAACGGCGGGTCGGTGGACGCGCTCCCGCGCGAGCCGCCCGCGGCACAGGTGCGTCCGGACAGCACCCTTCGGGAAGCCATGGAGGTCATCGTGACCTCAGCTACGGCGGTTGCGGTGATCGACGATGACGGTCGCTTCGGCGGAGTCGTGACGCTCGATCAGATCCGTGATCGGCTCGGATCGACCGCGCTCCGATGATTCCGGAGATCCTCGCGAACAGGAACCCGCTGCTGCGGTGGGACTGGGTCGTCAACGAATGGGACCAGATCCAGGAGGCGCTGTTGCAGCACCTCCAGCTCACCTTCCTCTCGGTGCTCTACGGCCTGCTGCTCTCCGCCGTGCTCGCCGCGTTCGCTCTGCGCTACCGGTGGGCTCTCAGTACGGTTACGGCAACGACGGGCTTCCTCTACACGATCCCCAGCGTCGCGTTGTTCGGCCTGCTCGTCCCGTATACCGGTCTCAGCGCCCGTACGGCGATCATCGCGCTCACCAGCTACACCCTCTTGATTCTCGTCACCAACATCGTCGCCGGCTTTCGCTCCGTGCCGGCCTCGGTGATCGAGGCGGCCAACGGTATGGGCCTCAGCCCGCGCCGCCGTGTGCTGACGGTAGAGCTCCCGCTCGCTCTCCCGTACATCATCACGGGCCTGCGCATCGCCACCGTAACCACGGTCGGGCTGGTCACCGTCGCGGCCATCATCGGCCAGGGTGGGCTCGGAAGGCTGATCCTCGATGGTCTGCGGCGCGCGTTTTGGACTCCGATGACCGTCGGTGCATCGCTTTCGGTCTTGCTCGCGCTCGCCCTCGATCTGCTGATCTTTGGTGCAGGCGCGGCAGCTACCCCGTGGACCCGTAGGGTGCGCCGATGAGCGGTATCCAGGTCCAGGGCTCGGCCGTGTCGCGCGACGTCGGCTTGTGGGAATGGTTCTCCAATCCGGAGACCTGGACCTCGGAGCGCGGCATCCTGCCGTCGCTACTCGACACGCTCACGCTCTGCGCGGGCGTCATGGTGGTCGCGATCATGATCGCGGTACCCCTCGGGGCCTCGCTTGCCCACAAGCGAAAGGGCGAGATCACCGCGACTGGGGTCGTGAACATCGGCAGGGCCTTGCCGACCTTCGCGGTCGCCGGGTTGCTCGTGCCGATCTCGCTGCGCCAGGGGTGGGGTTTCGAGCCCTGGCCCATCTTCATCGCCCTCACGCTTCTTGCCATACCTCCGATCTATCTCAACACGTATACGGCGGTCCGTCAGTCGAACTCCGGCGCGGTCGAGGCCGCGCGCGCCATGGGTTTCTCCGAGCGGGACGTGCTCTTTCGCGTCGAGCTCGCCCTGGGCGCGGGGCTCATCCTCGCGGGAATCCGCATTGCCGCCGTACAGGTTGTCGCCACGGAGCCCATTCGGGCCTACCTGGGCGGCGACGGCCTCGGCCGTTACGTACGTGACGGCCTCGGTCAGAACAACCAAACGCTCCTCATCGGGGGAGCGATTCTCGTCGCTGGTCTCGCGACCGCGACGGGCTTGCTAATGGGCCTCGGCGAACGGCTCGTACTCCCGGAGGGAGTGCGCCGCCTGCGAGTCTCGCAATCTCGAACAGTATGAGGTGTCTTGTGAAGAAAAGTTCATTGCTCGCGATCGTGCTCGCGGTCGTGGTGGCGATACTCCTCGCCGCAACGGCGTGTGGGGACGATGACGACGACTCCGGAGCCGATGGTGGGGCCGCGCCCGAAGGGCCGACCATCACGATTCGTGGCCAAGACTTCAGCGAGGCGGAGACCATCGCCGAGGTCTACGCCCAATACCTCCAAGCGAAGGGCTATGACATCGAGATCCTCACTGCCGCGGGCTTCCGCGCTGAGGCGGTCGATGGGATTCGGAACGGCGATCTCGATCTGATCGTCGACTACATCGGCGGCTCGCAGACGGAGCTTCGCCCGGACGAGGACACCTCGGCTAGTCCTGACGACGTCATCTCGGTCATCACGCCCGCCTACGAGGAGATCGGCGCCACGGTGCTCGATTACTCGCCGGCAGTCGACGGTGACGCGCTCGTCGTTCGCGGCGACGCCGACGCCGAGAAGATCTCCGACCTGGTCGGCAAGAACTTCGCCTTCGGTGCCTCTGCGCAGTGTTACGAGCGCCCGCAGTGCTTCATCGGCTACACCGCCCCCGACGTCTACGGGATCGAGTTCGGTGAGGAGAAGACCATCGAGTTCGGTCCGCTGCTCGGCGAGGCCTTGAAGGCCGAGGAGGTCGACGCCGTGGTGTGGAACACGACCGCGCCGCAGATCGAGGCCGAGGGCTTCAAGGTGTTGGAGGATGACAAGGGGCTCCACCCCGCGCAGAACATCGCGCCGATCATCAACACCGAGACGCTCGATGCCTACGGCGACACCCTGTCCTCCGATCTGAACGCTCTGAGCGCGGCGATCAGCACCGAGGACCTGCTGCAATGGAACACCGAGACGGACATCAACAAGCGTGAGTCCGACGACGTGGCCGCGGAGTGGCTGGAGGCTGAGAGCCTCACCTAGGAAGCGATCGCGTCACTGCGGTGACGCTCGCAGTCGACTGGCTCGGTCGCCGTCTCGATCAGAGGCGGCCCCGGGCCGGCCGGCACAATCCTCCCGCCGGCCTCTCGGTCTAGGACGCCTCGCCGGCTCACAAGCTGTGCGCATCGTCGCCCGCGGAAGTGCCCAGCAATGCGTCAGAATCGCGGCGTGGGCAACCGGCGACAGGCGATGGCGAAGGTGCGACGCGAGTATGCGCTGCTCGCTCCCTACTACGACCGGGTCTGGAGGCGCTACGTCGCCGCGACAATCGGGCGCACTCTCGCTCGAGTTAATCTTGTCGGCGACGAGCGCGTTCTGGACATCGGCTGTGGCACCGGGGTCCTTCTGCGCGCCCTCGCCGAGCGATATCCCGGAGCCGAGCTGCACGGCCTCGATCTGACTCCGCAGATGCTGGAGCGGGCTGCCAAGCGGCTCGAGGGGCGGGCGTCGCTTCGCTGCGGTTCGGCCACAGAGCTGCCGTACGACGATGACCTCTTCGATGTCGTGGTCTCGACGAACGTGCTGCACTCCATTCCGCCACCGCATGAGCCGATTCTTCGAGACTGGCTGCGCGCCCTTCGGCCGGGCGGCACCTTTGTCCTTACGGACTGGCGGAGAGACCACTTCGGTACCCGCGCCCGCGTCGCGGCGCTCGCGACCCTCGGTCGGCGGCACTATCACCCCCATACCGCCGAGGACCTCATTGATCTACTCACAGCCACGGGCGCTCGCATCGATTCGGTGGATCTCTACAGGGCTGGGTCGTGGGGTCTTCAGACGATCGTCGCGAGGAGGGCTCGGGAGCTCGAGCCGTAATACGTTTCCCTTTTGGCGTTTCGCCGATCGCGAGTGCGGCGCCTGCGCAACGTGCACTGTGGTCTGGCCTGATGGCGGTCCTCACCGTGCGCCGCGAGGATCCAAGGAATAGGCTTTGGCTCGGGCCGGAAGCGACCGAAGACCGGCTCTATCATTCGGTAAGGAGGGGTGGCGAATGACTCTTAACCAAGAGGGGCGCGAAGTGGCTCGTGAGATTCTGGACCACCTCGGGACGGCGCGCGAACCAGTGCGTGAGGACGTGCTTCACGAGCGCATGGCACTGAGCGTTGACCCGGCGCGGTTCATCGGGGTTCTGGAGCAGCTGCTCTCAACCGGACAGGTGGGAATGCACGTGGACCACGATCCGCCCGTCACGCTGCCCCGTCCCAAGGATCCATTCGGCTTCCGATTCTGGTACCCGACGCCGCATTAGCCGCCCCCTGGCGCGGTCACCGCGTCGAGGGAACGACGATCACAGCGAATCTCGGAAGTTCTGCCTGTCGTCGCGAGAGCTTCTCGTGAAGTGAGGGATGACCTGGTGCCCGGCTCGTCCTACGCTGGAGTCGCGCCGGTCGCGTGATCCCCGCGCGTGAGTCCGGCGATCACGCTCGGGTCCATCGTGGATGCCGAGCCTCCTCATCATCGAAGGAGGGCCACAATGCCCAGTTACATGAGCCTCTTCCGCTACACCGGCGAGGCCTGGGATCAGATGCTGCGCACCCCGAGCGACCGCGCCGAGGCGGCGCGTGCCGCGATCGAGCAGGCCGGGGGCACCATGGAGAGCTTCTACTGGCTGTTCGGCGATCAGGACGGTTTCGTCGTCTTTCACATGCCCAGCGAGGAAGCTGCCGCCGCCTACTCGGCCACAGTGCGGGCCTCGGGGCGCATCGCGGCACATGTGACTCATCAGATCGTCGACATGCACTCCGCCACCAAGGCGCTGGACATCGCCAACGAGATGCGCGGCGCGTACCACCCACCCGGGGGGACCGAGGCTTGGCGTGCCGAGTACGACACGATTGGACCGGCCCAGGCGTAGCCACGAGACAACGGGTTCTACCTGCGCGGCACCTCAGGTCCTCGCGCCCGCTCGGGGTGCGCTGCGGCTCTTGTCTCGCAGGGAATAATGGCACCTCAACCGACGGACCGTGAGAGGTCCCAACGTCACCTTGTGATCGGCCTGATCGGTCGTGAGTCTCCGCGGACTACTCGGAGTCCTGCGGAGGAACCCCTCATGCCCACTCGGTCAATCATGGTTGGCGTTGCGCTAATCGTCCTCGGCGTCTTCGTCACCATCGCCTCCGATTCCGGGAGCGTGACGTCTTTGATTCCCGCGTTCGTAGGGGTGGTCTTCGTCGCGCTGGGGGTACTCGCCCGCTTCAAGCCGGGCCTCTCGCACCATGCCATGCACGGCTCCGCGGCCATCGCCATGCTCGCGATCCTCGGCAGCCTCGGCTCGCTTGTTGGTCGCGGCAGCACCGGTTGGGCCCTTTTCGCGCAGGCGGTGACGGTGGTCTTGTGCGGTGCGTTCCTCTACGTCGCGATTATCTCGTTCCGCGAGGCCCGCAGAGCGCGAGCAAGTTAGCTCGGCATCGTGAGCGTTGCGGCGTCGCCGCCGCGCTCGATCAAGTCCCAGCGGTTTCCGTAGAGGTCCTCGAACACGACGACCCGGCCGTACGGCTCATTTCGTGGCTCCTCGACAAAGGTCACACCGGCTGCCCGCATTCGTGAGTAGTCGCGCGCGAAGTGGTCGGTGTGTAGGAATAGGAAGACCCTCCCGCCGGTGTGGTTGCCGACGTGTGCGGCCTGTTCGTCGTTGGCGGCGCGGGCCGGCAGGATGGCGGACTCTTGGGCGCCGGGTGGTCGAACGACGACCGAGCGCTCGACGTCGTCGACGGGGCTGTGCTCAACCAGTTCGAGGCCGAGGGCGTCGACATAGAAGCGATCGCCTCGTCGTAGTCGCGGACCACGACACTGACGAGGGCGAGATGGGCCATCCGCCAATCATCTCTCATCTTTCGTTTTGGTGTCCACGTAGGCTCTTGGTAGGACCGCTACAAAGGGGGAGACATGGGAAGTGTCTACCGTGTAATCGACGTCGTTGGCACCAGCGAGAAATCCTGGGAGGACGCTGCCAGAGAAGCCGTGAAAGCGGCGGGTGCCTCGCTGCGCGACCTGCGCGTTGCCGAGGTCGAGAAGCTCGACGTCACCATCAGTGACGACGGCGAGCTGGAACTGTTCCGCACTCGACTCCAACTCTCGTTCAAGTACGAGAAGGACTGACGCCGGGATCCACCGGCGCGAGGTCATCGCGCCGGTGGAGCTACCTCACTACTTACCGAGGAATTTCGAGGCGAGACCGGCGAGATCGCCGATGTCGTCCATGATGTCGCCGTCGCCGTCGCGGTCGAGAAGCGCGGCCATTCCGCCGGCACCGCCTTCGTCACGCTGGACCGCTTCGCGCCGCTGCTCCTGAACGAGATTCGCGAGGCCACCGGCGTCGAGGCCCTGGCTGCGCTGCTCTTTTCCGAGTGCACCCATGACCAGCGGCGCGAGCATCGGGAGCAGCTTGGAGACGTCTCCCATGTCGAGGCCGCTCTGTTGGGCGACGGCCTGCTCGGCTACGGGCTGGCGCTCGCCGAGCGTGTGGCGAAGGATGCCCGCGCCATCCTCGAGGTTGCCCCCACGGCCGAGATATCCGTCGACGTCATCAAGTACGGCACCGCTGTGATTGCGCTCGATCGCCCCATGAAGGGACGCGGCGCCATCGTCACTGCGTGCATTCTTGGCGAGGGCGCCAAGCAGCATGGGAACCGCCGCCACCACGGCTGCCTTCACCATGCCTTCCGGCAGGCCAACCTTCTTCGCGATTTGGCCCGCGAGTGGGCCGGCCACCATTGCTGCGATCGATTCGAGCATCGGAATCTCTTGGAAGGACGGCCGAGGTGAACTAGGTGAGCCGCCCACAGACGTTGTGAACACCTAACGAGGCATCCGGGCCTGAAAGAGGCTGTGGGTCACCACAACTCAAAGCCCTCTCACAAGGAGCCCGGATGCACACTCAC
>CAMYIK010000138.1 GCA_947258365.1 uncultured Thermoleophilia bacterium
AGGGCGGCGTACTCACCCGGTACCGAAACGATCGCCACATCGGCCTCCACCCGTGCCAGAGAGGCCGCAGCCGTCTGCTCGGGAGCGCCTGCCGCCCCAGATCCGCCGCTGTCAAGTGCACTCTCGGCGGCCGCGATGCCGGCGGCGGCGTCATCGCCGTCGACCGCGATTACGAGGTCGCTCGGCCCGGCGTCTTGGAGACCATCCGCGTCGAGGCCGAGGCTCTGCGCCTCCTCGATATTGGCGGGAGTTCCCATGAAGACGAAGGCACGCTCAACGCCCGGGAGCAACTCGGCGTCACGTGCCGCCCGCATCATCTTGGCGCTGTCGGCCCATCGCCCGGTCCGGATCTCCAGCGCGATCACGTCGTCACCGCCACACCGTTGCGTCCCACCAATAGCGGCTCGGCTTGGACTCCCAAGGCCTCATCGTCGGTCTCTCGTGCTCGAAGCAGGCTGGCGATCGCCCCCTCCAAGAGGACAGCGCCTGGCCGGAGATGAATGAAGGGGGAGGCCTGGGCAATCGCATACGCGCCCGCCTGGCCCACCCAGAGCAGATCTCCAGGCTCAACTGGCGGCAGCTCGGTCTGTCGAGCGATGACGTCGTGCTGAAGACAGAGGGGCCCATAGACATCAGTGGCGATCGCCTCGCCGGGGCGTGGATCGGCCGGGGTCACGGGCGAGCGCTTCCAGAGCACACACGGCGCGTGCGTCACACCGGCGTCGACGACCAGCGATCCGTCAGACCGGCGCGCGGCGACCTGAGTCAGGAGCCAACCCGCATCACGAACGAGGGCACGGCCCGGTTCCAAGATGACCTCACGACTGTCGCAACCAAGTGTGTCCCGTACGGCCGCCACGTATTCGTCGAGCTGCGGGCCCGCGGCCGGCCAGCCCCCTCCCAAATCAAGGAACTCATGCGCTCCGATCGTGTCCGCGACGCTCAGCGCATGGGCCGCGGCATCGGTGAAGCGTGAAATCGGAACGGGATACTCAACGGTCACCGTGTGGATCGGTGGACCGATCTCGGAAAAGGGCCCGAGTTGGTAGGCGCCAAGGTGCACGTGCACACCGCTCGGAGCAAGTCCGGCTGCGGCCAGGCGCTCGGCGGCCACCGCGGCCTCGGCTGGTGTGAAGCCAAAGCGATCGCGGCCAATGCGATCAGGAGGCGTCAGGCGCAAGCCGATTCGCGCGTCGACCTGGGCGTCGGCCGCGAACCGGACCGTCGCGTCGACCTGCTCGGTTCCGTCGACGATCAGAGTGGCGCCCTCGGAGAGAGCACGCCGGATCTCGTCGTCGTGCTTCAGCGGACCGTTGAAGACGATCTGCTTCCCGCCAACCCCGGCTCGGCGCGCCGCCCGGTACTCAAAACCGGACGCCACCTCAGCCCAACAGCCCTCCTGGTGCAGGCGCGCCAACACCCCCATCAACGGATTGCATTTCATCGAGAATGCGACGGTGGCGCCGGAGCCCCATGCCTCGCGAAAGGCTCGTGCCTGCGCGCCAAGCATCTCGCCATCGAAGACGTACAACGGGGTGCCAAAGCGCTCACCGAGCTCGGCGGCGCCCGTCGGCGGGTTCTCGGGACCGAGCTTCACGCAGCCGCCTGCGCGCCGATGAGCGGCCATACGTGCTCAGCCACGCGATCGACCTCCTCCAGATGGGGATAGCCGCTCGCGATGACGACTCCGATACCGACCTTCCGATACTGCTCCAGACCCGCCGCAACCTCGGCGTACGAGCCGACCAGAGCAGTGCCGGCGCCGCCGCGTACCTCGCGAATACCCGCCCAGAGCCCGGGAGCCAGCCAGTGGTCCGGCCCAGTCACGAGCGCGTTCATTCGCGCCTGACCGACTGAGTCGAAGGTGTCGTATTCGCCGGCCCGTTCTGCGCGGACACTCGCCTGAGATATGAGGTGCAGGGCGGCCGCCCGGGCCTCCTCTCGGGTGGCCCGGGCGATCAGGTGGATTCGCAGCCCGAAGCGCAAAGGGCGCGTGACGCGCTCGGTCATCTGGGAGACCCGTTGTGCGATCGCATCGACGGGCTCACCCCACATCAAGTAGGTGTCGACGACCTCGGCGGCGAGCGCGGTGGCCGCTTCACTCGCTCCACCGAGGAAAAGGGGGCCATCGAACGTTCCTTCGAGCTTCGTCACCAGTCTGCGAAGCCGTTCGTACCGGGCATCGTGATCCCGCCGTGGAGCACCGTAGCCGGTGTCGGGTCCGCCTCCGGCCACCAGGTTCACGGCAATGCGGCCGGGCGCTATGGCCCCGAGAGTCTGAAGCTGGTGAACGATCAGGTCCAGCTCTTGAGCCGCGGGGTTGACCGCGACGATCAGTCGGATCGAGGTGGTGGCCGCCGCAAGGGCGCTTGCCGTCGTCCAACTCTCCATGAATGGCGCATCCGGCGCGAAAGAGTCATTGACGACGCCCGTGGGAATCAGGATCTCTTCCGCGCCTGCCGCTTCGGCCGCCAAGACGACCTGGCGCAGGTAGCCGAACGTCGGGGTCCGCTCAGGGCGCCGGGCGCCGAGAAGATGACCATCGCCCTCAGACGGGCAGTACCACGCGAGCGTCACCTCGATGATGGTTTCAGACTTGGGCGCCTCATGTCCGCGCCAGAGCGTCAAGCTGGGAGGCATAGCGCTGCCCGCGGTCTGTGCCTGCGCGGAGAAAGAAGTCTCGGACTCCATCCCGATAGATCCCTGAAGCCGCCTCCTCCAGGGAGTCTGTCCAGGCATCGCGGAGCCGCTCGACGGCAAGCGGTGCAGGGTCACTGAGGTTGATTCTGATCGTCGAGAGCGCGCCAACCTCTCCGAGCCCGTCACCGGGATAGACCGCGACTTTGCGTCGACAGAGCGCAACCGTCAACTCTTGGGCGCTCGCGCCGATGCCGCCGACATCCAAAACACACGAGTACCCGTAGTCAGGTCGGATGACCGGCGTGGCAAAGGCCTCGACGGCATCGAGATTCCGCCGGATGATCTTCTCTCCTCGCACCAACCACGCGTGATCGCCAATCGCTGCTCTGGCGCCGGCATGTGCGACGGCACTCGTGTTCAGCCGGACCGCGGCGATCTTCACCTGAAGGCACGCGCGGATGAGCTCCGGCGGCCCCGCCAACGCACCGAGACGGGCGCCGGCCATTCCGTATCCGTGAGCGAAGCCACTGCTTGCCAGGACTACGGACCCCGGCACGTCAGCGGCCAGGGCGACCAGTGAGTGATGAGTCGTCTCGAGGTTCAGACGATGAGCCGCATGGGTTGTGTCGCTGAGCAGCACGATGCTGTGCCGCTCACTGAGCTCAAGAAGCCGTACGAGCTCTTCGGCGGTCTGCACGGTTCCGAAGGGGTTCACGGGGTCGCAGACGACGATCATCTTGGTTCGGTCGGTTATGGCCGCCGCGACCGCGTCAGGATCAAGTCGCCAGCCTGAGCTTTTTGAAAGCCGGATCCACACCGGCTCCGCGCCGGCGAGGCGGAGGGCGGGAACAAAGTGGAAGTAACCCGGGTCGGTCACGATCACCTCGTCGCCCGGGTCAAGACATGCCAGTGCGGCGTAGCCCACGCCGGCCTGGGCGCCCTCCGTGCCGATCACTTCGAAGTCGTCATCACGCGCTCGCTGAAAAAGCGTCTTTCCGAGAAGGTCGCGCAGATCGGCCTCGAGATCCGGGCTGTAGGGGCCGATCACATCGGCGGTTGCGGCGTCGCGCATCGCATCCACGGCCGCGGGTGATGGCCCGAGGTGGTTTGCCAACCAGCCCAGGTCTGCCCATTCTTCGCGATCCAGTGCGATGCGCCCGTCGGCGTAGATCTCGCTCGGATCCCAACCGAGGATCCGGTACGCGTCGCGATAGGTCATGTAGTTGCCGAAACCTTGGGGATCGGTAAGAACGGATCGGGCCCGCGCAGAGGTGCCCCAGTGGGCTTCGCCACTTGGCGGACGCCAAGTGAGAACGGAACGTCTCGTGCTCACGCGACGATTCGCGTACCCGCGCGACCCGCAAGTGCCTCGGTGCCGCGCTGAAGCGACGTGATGACAGCCTCGCTGCCACCCCCTTCGACGAAGCCAGCGGCGGCAGCCACCTTCGGCCCCATGCTTCCCGCGGGAAACTGCCCGTCGGAGAGATGTCGGCGCGCCTCGTCCACAGTCAACTGATCGACCGCCCTCTGCTTCGGCGTGCCGAAGTCGAGCATCACCTCGTCGACACCGGTGAGCAAAAGCAAGCTGTCCGCGCCAATCCGTCCACCGATGAGGGCTGCCGAGAAGTCCTTGTCGATAACGGCGTCGACGCCGACAAAGGATTTGTCGCGCTGCGCGACGGGCACACCGCCACCTCCGCAGGCGATCACGATCTTCCCGTTGCCCAGCATCGATCCGATCTCATCCCACTCGAGCACCTCGAGGGGCCGCGGCGAGGCCACCACCCGACGCCAGCCCCGGCCGGCGTCGTCGGCGACCGACCAGCCCCGTGCGGCGGCCAATCGACGGGCACGCCCCTCGGGAAAGAAGGGGCCAATCGGTTTGGTCGGGGTTGAGAAGGCGGGGTCACGTTCATCGACGAGCACGCGAGTCATGATCGCCGCGACTCCGGGCTCTTGACCTCTCTTCGCCTGTTCAGATGCGATGGCCTCGGCGAGCAGGAAGCCCAGCTGCCCTTGAGTCATGGCTCCCAGGACCGACAGCGGTTGCGGCGGAATCTCGCGTGCGACGGCCTCCTGGGCGATGGCAAGAGCACCCACCTGAGGCCCGTTGCCATGAACGACAAGAACACGTCGACCACTCTCGCTAATCGAAACGATCTCGCTGGCAACCTCGCGAGCGCGAGCCCGTTGCGCGTCGTCGGAGAGCCCTCCCGCGGGCGCAAGAGCGTTTCCACCAACTGCGAAGACTGTTGTGGCCACCGTGGCGTCCTTCCTTGGCCCAGTGGATGACCGTCGCACTGTGCGCATTGTGCGTCAACGTCTTGCTTTGCCCGCCGGAGAAGGTGGAGACTGCGTCAACTCGACCATGAGACGGGAGCGTTCCCCTCATAAGTACCCGGGCGCCTCCCCGTCGGCATGCACACAGCCGGGAGGCGACCGTGGCAAAAATCGAAGGAATGAAGCCCGAAGAGGGCCAACAGCTCTACGACATCGAAGAAAAGATCTTTCCTGACATCCAGGCGGAGCCAGGACAAGAGTCGTGGACTTTCATGCACACCGTGCCTTATGAGGGCTCGGTCGGACTGGTCAACCTGCTGACCACCACCCGTTTGGTGCGCAAGGGCTTCAAGGTTCATCTGGTGCTTTACGGCCCCGGTGTGTTGATGGCATCCGGTACTCGTGGTTATCCCACGGTCGGCGCGGAGGCCTTCCCGGGTCACATGGCCATCAACAACCAGCTCAAGACCCTTATGGACGAAGGCGCGACCATTTACGCGTGTCGCTTCGCGATGGGTGCCCTCTACGGCATGCGCGAGGACGACCTGATCCCCGGTGTTCAGGCCTTCAACCCACTCGACGTGCTCGACGCCGCGCTGACCGCGTGGCAGAACAAAGCCTTCCAGCTCAACACCTGGACGCTTTAAGGAGAGATTGGTCGAACACTCGGTGAGCGAACGCGACACGGTTATGCGCGATTGGGCGAAGGCTGAGGAGGCCCTCTATCCGATCGTGACCACCCGGCCAGACCTCTACGAGGCCTGCACCGACCTGGTGCGCTCGCTCACCGATCATCTTCGGAACGTCCCCGACCTTGACGCATTGGTCGCGACGTTCCGAACGACTGATTTCGCTACTGACGTTCAGCAGGCCGGCATCGACGCCAGTTCGGTGTCCCCGGAAATCAGAACCGATCTGGTGCGCGGTGCGGCGTACGCGATGCGCTCCCGCGAACTCGCGGGCGCGGACGAACGAGTTGCAACCCAGGTGGCGATCGACCGGGCGCGGCGCGCGGGCGACGCGACCGTGATGATCTGGAACAAGGGCGAGAACGAGTTGCACCCTCCGTACCGGAGGGTCGAGATGTCCGTCGCGACCGGCAAAGCCATCGCGCTCTCAACCGAAATCAGTCCGGACACGATGCGCGCGGTCTTCATCGCCGTCGGCATCCAGCTTGATCCCGAGACCGGCGATGCGACGCAAGACGATCTGCTCGCGCCGGAAAAGACCTTCACCGATCCCGAGAAGTGGAGAGCCGCGGTCGCCGAACTGCGCTCAAGCCTGCTCGCGTCTGACTAGGAGACAAAGATGGGACTACCCGAGGGAATGAAGCGCGAGGTCATTGACGACCACAGCCACATCGGAGAGATAGAGGGCTTCCCTTACTACGGCCTGGTCGAGCCGGTGAAGCCCATCGTCTACGACTTCCCGCGCACCAAGGACATGATCAAGCACATGGACAAGTACGCCATCGAACGCGCGCTGGTCATGAGCAACTACGGCGTGCCGAAGCCCGAGCAGCCGTTCAGCCTCAACCCCATCGTCATGGAGGCGGCAACTCAATCGGATCGCATTCGAGGCCTCCTGTGGGTTTCGTTCCTCGAGCGCGACAAAGAAAACACCCTGGAGGCACTCAAACACGCCGGTGAGGAGGGAATCCTCGGCCTGAAGACCACTTTCCTACTGGGCGGAACACCAGACCCCGGCGAATGGGACGAGGAGACTCTGGCGCTCGCCGACGCATGCATGGACGTCGCCGAGAAGCACGACTACGTCTTTCACTTCCACACCTCGCCCGGGGGCGCCAGCGACATCAACAACTTCATCCCCCTCGTCGAGCGTTACGGCAAGCGGGTCAAGATCCACCTGGTCCACTTCGGTGGCGGCGTGAGCGGTCACATCAAGCTGGTCCCGAAGTTCCTAGAGTGGGTCCGTGACGGCTACAAGGTCTACACGGACACGTCGTGGGCTGTGGGCTTCGGGGCCCGGTG
>CAMYIK010000139.1 GCA_947258365.1 uncultured Thermoleophilia bacterium
GGCAACGGGCTCTTCCGCCGCCTCTTCCGCCTCAGCCTCTTCGGCCTCTGGTTCTTCCTCAGGCTCGTCTTCGACCGCTTCTTCCTCGGCGGCTTCTTCCTCGGCGGCCTCCTCTTCCAACGGCTCCTCGACAACCGGAGCCGAGGCTGCGCCTTCGGCGTCCTCGGTCTCCGTGTCGATGACGGTGGTGAGCTCCAACAGCACCATTTCAGCGGCATCGCCAGGGCGAGGACCGAGCTTCAGGGTGCGTGTGTACCCCCCGTTCACGTCGGCGAACGCCGGAGCGATCCGGTCAAACAGCGAGTAGGTGACCTCTTTGTTGCGCAGAAGCGAGATCGCTTGCCGGCGCGCGTGAAGAGAGCCGTCCTTGCCCAAGGTGATCGCCTTCTCCGCGACCTCTCGAGCCAGACGCGCTTTTGGCAGCGTCGTCTGGATTCGGCCATGAGTCAGCAGCGCGGTAGCCAGGTTGGCTCCCATCGACTTGCGGTGACTCGCGGAACGATTGAGTTTGTGTCGGGATCGGCGGTGTCGCACGTGCGTTCTTTCCTTGGACTGGAGCAGATTAGCGGAGCGTCGCTCAGCCGTCCTCGGTACGCAGGGCGAGCCCATGCGCGGCGAGGTTCTCCTTGACTTCCTCGATGCTCTTCTTGCCGAAGTTCGGAATGGCCGAGAGCTCGTTCTCGCTCTTGGAAATGAGGTCGCCGATGGTCTCGACGCCCACGCGCTTCAGGCAGTTGTAGGACCTCACGCCGAGCTCGAGCTCCTCGATCATGATGTCGTGCATGCCGCCGCTGGGCTCTTCTTCTTCCGGCTCTTCCTCGCCGAGCAGCTTTGTGTGCTCGGGGTCGGCGAAGATCGCCAGACGGGCGATCAGCTGGCCAGCCGCCTGCGACATCGCAGTGCGAGGGTCGATGCTGCCGTCGGTCTCGATCTCGAGCCGCAACGCGTCGTAGTCGGTGCGCTGACCGACGCGGGCAGAGCCCACCTCGTAGCGAACCCGCTTGATCGGCGAGTAGTTCGCGTCGACGGGGATGACACCGATGTTCGTCGAGACGTTCTCACGGGCGCCGGCGCGGACGTATCCGCGGCCACGGCCGATCGTGAGGATCATGTCCAGGCGGGCACCGGCGAGCAGGTTCGCGACCTCGAGCTCCGGGGTGAGGATCTCAAGCTCGTGCGGGGCCACGATGTCACCGGCGGTGACCTTGCCGGGACCGGTCGCTGAAAGCTCAACTTCGATCTCGTCCGCGTCGCCATGCAGGCGGCAGACGAGACTACGAAGGTTGAGGATGATGTCGGTGACGTCCTCGGTGACGCCTTCGAGCGTGCTGAACTCGTGCTGCACGCCCTCTACCCGCACAGATGTGACAGCGGCTCCCTCGAGCGAGCTCAGGAGCACGCGGCGAAGAGAGTTGCCAAATGTGTGACCGAAGCCGCGATCAAGCGGCTCGACATCGAACGACCCGAGGGTCTCACTGACCCCGTCGTACGTCATGCGCGGAGACTGGATATCCAGCATGTATGTCCTTCCTGGCCGCTTTTACGCGGCGACGCGTGGTTCGCGATCGCTGCATCGGCTCAGGGCGCCCCGCGAAAGGCGGCCCCGGCCATCGCCTGCGATCTTGTTACTTGGAATAGAGCTCGACGATGAGCTGTTCGTTGACCGGTGTGGTGATGTCATCACGCTCAGGAGCGCGAAGGATCTTGGCGTTGAGCGCATCGTGATCGGCCTGCAGCCAGGCGGACACCGCTGCCTGGCGCTCGGTGGCGTCACGAATCAGTGGCTCGACAGCTGAGTTGGCCTTGACGCTCACGACGTCATCGGCGCGCACCTGGTAGCTGGGGATGTTCACCCTGCGACCGTTCACCTGGAAGTGACCATGCACGACAAACTGGCGGGCCTGGCGCCGCGTGGCGGCAAAACCGAGCCGGTAGACCACATTGTCGAGTCGCAGCTCGAGGATGCGCAACAGGTTCTCGCCGGTGATACCCGGCTGGCGGCTGGCCTTCTTGTAGTAGCGCCGGAACTGCTTCTCGAGCACGCCGTAGAAGCGGCGAGTCTTTTGCTTCTCTCGCAGCTGCACCAGGTACTCGCTCTGGCGGATACGGGCACGGCCGTGCTCACCCGGCGGGTAACTGCGGCGATCGAGGTACTTCTGCGCCTTGTCGGTAAGCGCAACGCCTTCGCGTCGGCTCTGCTTGACGGCGGGTCCGCGGTAGCGCGCCATGCCTAGACCCTCCGCCGCTTGCGGGGGCGGCAGCCGTTGTGGGGCACCGGAGTCACGTCGGTGACCGAGGCCACCTCGAGTCCAGCGGCCTGCAGGGACCGCACGGCGGTCTCCCGACCGGAGCCTGGGCCCTTCACGTAGACGTCGACCTTCTGAAGACCATGCTCCATGCCCTTGCGAGCGGCCGCGTCGGCGGTCACCTGGGCGGCGAACGGAGTGCTCTTACGAGACCCCTTGAAACCGGCTGATCCGGCGGTCTCCCACGCGATCACGTTGCCCTGCTTGTCGGTGAGGGTCACGATCGTGTTGTTGAAAGAGGTCTTGATGTAGGCGTGTCCGACGGGGACGTTCTTGCGGGCCTTGCGCCGAGTACGGCCCCGAGTGGTCTGTCGAGCCATCAAACGCCCTTGCTGCTCTTCTTGCCCACCGTCTTTCGCGGGCCTTTGCGGGTGCGAGCGTTGGTCTTGGTGCGCTGGCCGCGTGCCGGCAGACCGCGCCGGTGACGAAGGCCGCGGTAGCAGCCGATCTCCATCAGGCGCTTGACGTCGTTCGCGCGCTCACGACGAAGATCACCCTCGACAAGCAACTGCTTCTCGATGGCGTCGCGAAGCCTGTTTACCTCGGTCTCGGTCAAGTCCCGGACGTACGTGTCCCGGCCGATCTCGACACGATCGAGGATCTTGTTGGCGGTCGCACGACCGATCCCATAGATGTAAGTCAAACCGATCTCCACGCGCTTTTCGCGGGGGATGTTGACGCCTGCGATTCGGGCCACTTCGCTCCCTAGCCTTGGACCTGTTTGTGACGGGGATTCGAGCAAATCACCATGATCTTGCCGTGCCGCTTGATGACGCGGCAGCTGTCGCAAATGCGCTTAACCGATGCACGGACCTTCATGGACGCTCCACTCGATTCTGATGACGCTCGCGAGCCGGAAAATCTGGGCCTTGAGAGGGCACAGCACAGACTCCCCGCGAAGTGCGAGCGACCACGGAGCATAGCACCGTGACCGCCTCTGTATGTGGGCCGCGGACCGAGATCACGCGGTAAGAATGCGCGGGCCCTCAGCGGTCGCCGCAACCGTGTGCTCGAAGTGCGCGGAGAGGCTGTCGTCAGCCGTGCTGACCGTCCATCCATCGGAAGCCGTGGCCACCTCGTGTGAGCCCACGGTCACCATCGGCTCGATCGCTATCACGAGGCCCTCGATCAGAGTGGGTCCTGCCCCTGGAACGCCGTAGTTCGGCACCTGCGGCTCCTCATGCATTGCGCGACCGACGCCGTGCCCGACCAATGCCCTCACCACGGAGTAGCCCGCGCCGGCGACGACGGTCTCGACCGCATGGCCGATGTCCCCGACGGTGTTGCCCGCCACACACGCCGCGATGCCTGCCTCGAGTGACTCGCGCGTTACCTGGAGTAGGCGCGTGGACTCATCGGCGATCTGTCCAACGGGCACCGTGAGTGCGGCGTCGGAGACCCAGCCGTCGAGCACAACGCCACAGTCAAGAGAGGCGATGTCCCCCTCGCGGAGCGCGTAATCATCCGGGATACCGTGGACGATCTGCTCATTGATAGAGGCCGTAATGGTCGCCGGGTAGCCGTGGTAGCCCTTGAAGGCACCTGTGCCGCCGCGAGAGCGAATGAACTCCTCGGCGATCTCATCGAGGGCGGCGGTCGTCACACCTACCTTGGCCTCGGCGGCGATGAGGTCGAGGCATTCTCGGAGAACGGCTCCAGACGCGGCTATGGCGTCGAGCTCGCCTGCCGTCTTCGCCTGCATACGCGGCTTCGTCGCCACCGGTACCTCTGCTTTACGCCGTGGGCGCGAGCGCCGCGCTGATCTGCGCGTAGACGGCGTCGGGGTCCTGATCGCCGTCGATCTCGCGCAGAATTCCCGCGTCGCGGTAGTAACCGATGAGCGGCGCGGTCTGCTTTTCGTAGCCGTCGAGACGATTGGCGATGGCCTCGGGCTTGTCGTCATCGCGCTGGTAGAGCTCGCAGGTGCCGCCCTTTTCACAGGACTCGCCGTTGTATGGGGCAAACACCTCGTGAAAGGAGCGGCCGCACTTCTTGCAGAGCCAGCGCCCGGACAGGCGAGCAGTCAGCGCCTCACGAGGAACCGCGAGCAGCAGCACGGCGTCCAGCGCCGCGCCAAGGTCGCCGAGCATCTCATCGAGAGCCTTTGCCTGGGCGTCCGTGCGAGGAAAGCCATCGAGCAGGAAATCGTCGGCGCCGTCGGCGCCGAGGCGCTCGCGAATCATTCCGACCATCACCTCGTCGGGCACGAGCTCGCCGGCGTCCATGTAGCGCTTGGCGTCTTGCCCAAGGGGAGTGCCTGCCGCGACGGCGGCGCGGAGAAGGTCGCCCGTCGAGAGGTGATTGAGGCCATGATCCGCCTTGAGGCGTTCGGCCTGAGTGCCCTTGCCTGCGCCGGGCGGTCCGAGAAAAACGAGTCGCGCTATTTCAGGAACCCCTCATACTGGCGCATCATCAGCTGCGCCTCCATCTGGCGCATGGTATCCAGCGCCACGCCGACGACGATCAGGATCGACGTCCCACCAATCACGCCGAACACGACGTTTGACTCAGGCAGGAAGCGGAATACGAGGTTGGGGAGCTCGGCAACGATGGCGAGGTAGATCGCGCCGGGGAGGGTTAGACGAGTAAGCACCCGGTCCAGGTAGACCGCGGTCGGGCGGCCCGGGCGAACCCCGGGAATGAAGCCGCCGTGCTTCTTGAGGTTGTCCGCCTGGTCCACCGGGTTGAACTGCACCGCCGTGTAGAAGTACGTGAACAGAACGATCAGAAGCGCTTCAAAGCCGATGTAGTAGTACGAGCCCGGCGCCAAGAAGTCCGAGACGTTCTGGAAGAAGCTGCCGCGTCCTCCGAGCTCGGCCATCAGCGGCGGGATGATGACGATGGACGAGGCGAAGATCACCGGGATCACGCCCGCCATATTCACGCGCAGGGGCATATACGTCGTGCCACCTGAGGTCATGCGTCGACCGACGACGCGCTTCGCGTACTGAATCGGGATACGGCGCTGGCCCTCGTTGACGAAGACCACACCGACGATCACGAGGATCGTGATGAAGAGGATGATCGCCTGGGTCACCGGCGGCGCTCCGATCCATCCTTCGATCGCCGTCGGCACGCTCGCGACGATGCTGACGAAAATCAACAGCGACATACCGTTGCCGACGCCGCGCTGGGTGATCAGCTCTCCAAGCCACATCACCAACGTCGTACCCGCGGTGAGCGAGAGCACGATCAGGTAGAAGCGGCCGGGGCTGAAGCCGGGAAGCGCATCCTGCGACTGGAAGTAGAGGACGTAGGCGATCGACTGAACAAAGGCCAGCACCACGGTGAGGTAGCGCGTGTACTGGGTCATCTTCTGCTGGCCGGACTCACCCTCTTTCTGGAGCTTCTCCAGATTCGGGATGACCACGGTCATCAGCTGCAAGATGATGCTTGCGGTGATGTAGGGCATGATGCCCAGCGCAAAGACCGCGAATCTGGTCAGCGCGCCGCCGGCGAAGAGATTGAGGAAGTCGAGCACGCGGCTGCCGCGTGCGTCGATTGCGGCCTCCAACGCCTGCAGATCGACACCCGGTACCGGGATGAACGATCCGAAGCGGAAGATGAGCAGGATGAACGCCGTGAACAGCAGCTTCTTCCTGAGCTCCGGCGAGCGGAGCGAGTTCAGGATTGACGGGAGGATGCTGGTGCTCGTCATGGCGTGTGTGCCTAGCTCTCTTCTCCGACTAGCTCAGCCGCCCCCCCGGCGGCCTCGATCTTCGCCTTCGCGCTGGCGGAATATGCATCGACCTTCACCGTAAGTGCACGATCGATCTCACCGCCACCCAAGATCTTCACCGGGTAGGCGCGGTTGGCGTTGTTCTTGACCAGGCCGGCGTCCACGAGAGCCTCGAGGTCCACGACCGAGCCGGCTTCGAAAACGTTGAGCTTGTCGACGTTGAGCGCGACCGTGTGAGTGCGGAAGGGCCCAAAAGGCATCGACATCTTGCGGTTGGGGCCGCGCAGCTTGCCCTGCTGCATGTAGATCGGCATCTGCCCACCTTGAAACCCGGGGCGGACGCCGCCACCGGAGCGGGCGCCGAGACCCTTCATTCCGCGACCCGAGGTCTTGCCATGGCCCGATCCGATGCCGCGACCGATGCGCTTGCGGCGCGTCTTGGCTCCGGGCCGAGGGCCCAGATTCTCGAGGCGCACGTCCTCCGGATTCATGGTCTGCTCGTCACTCACCTGTGGACTCCTCAACCTTCACCAAGAAACTGACTCGACGCAGCTGACCTTGCAGTTGCTGGGAGTCCTCGCGAATGGTGGTCTTGCCGATGCGCCCTAGGCCGAGAGCGCGAAGGGTTCCCTTGTGAGTCTGCTGGGTACCGATCGACGAACGCACCTGGGTGATCTTGTAGCGCATGAGCTACTTCCCGGCGTCATCGTCGGAGGAACCAACCACAACAGTGGACTCATCTCCGGTATCCCCGCCATCCG
>CAMYIK010000140.1 GCA_947258365.1 uncultured Thermoleophilia bacterium
AACTTGGTCTTGGTCGCCTGCAGGAGCGGCAGACGCTCGTCGATCTCCGAGAGAGGACCAGAGGTGAGTTGATCGTCCTGAAGACCGAAAACCGCGCCAGATGCCGCACCCGGCAGAGCAAATGCCCCAGCCAAAGCCAAGGTGAACGCACCGGCCAAGGCTGCGGATCGTTTTCGGTTGGAACGTGGTCTCACAGGGGGTTCCTCTCGTAGGAGCAGGGTTCGACCGGCGGGTTGTATCGTCTCATCGGAACCTCGGAGGCCTCAGCCGAGTGATTCTCACCGAGTAATCACGGGTCTCGAAACAAAACACGGCCTTGGGTCACAACGCGCGACCAAGGTTTGCGAATCCCTCAGCGACAACGTCAGCAGCTCGCTCAGGGCGAGGGTTGCCAGGCACCTTCCCACGGCAGGCGGCTCGAATGGCGGGCGCCAGGGATGGTGTACGCCCACGCGGGGTGGTCCAACGTGCCGCCACTCCAGGCATGCAGATCGCGTGTAAAGGCCACCAGATCGAGTGGCTCGTCCAGCATCTCCGGCCTCATGAGCTCGCTGGAAAAGGCGATGACCCGACCTGAGCCCACCGTTCGGGAGATCGCCGCGGGCGCGTCGTCGACGAACCGGGCGAGCACGCTTGCCCCGGTCGGGACGCCGGAGAACGCCCTCGCCTCCTCGGCTTCGATGGGCAACTCATAGGATTGTGCGGGCACGTTCGGCGCGAGCGCGTTCTCCTCGACGAGCAGGGTTCTTCCGGTGCGCTTGGCCCCCAATCCTGTGCCGATAAGTGCGCCGCGGACATCCGCGAGCGAACGCCCATTTGGCGATCGTGTGAACGCCTCGGGGTCGGTAACGATCAGCGTTCCGCCGGCGCGGACCCACGCCAGAAGCCGGTCGGCAAGTGCGCGATCGAGGGTTTCCGCCCGGGGCAGCCAAATGGTCTTGGCACGCGCGAGGCGGTCCGGCTCCCGCAAAAGGCGGCTGTCGGACTCGAAGCTGAATGCACCCTTGCCCGTCTCGCCGAGCAAGGCATAGGCGGTGTAGAGCTCGTCGCCGCTGGTGCGGTGGCGCTTGTTGCCCGACTTCCAAGGCTGGCCTTGACCCTCGCTCGCCGTCGCGTACAAAACGAGCCGCTCAGAATCCTCGGGCTTTACCGGCAGCGCGGTGTTCTTGAGTTTCGAAGCGATGTCGAGCGTGGCGGCGTACCGCTTCGGCGCGACGACGCGCGGGTTGTCGGAGCCGAAGAAGCTGATGTGGGTAGCTCCCGCGCGCAGCGCTTGGGTCGTCCACGGATAGAGATCGGCCGGTCGCGGTGTGTATCTGGCGTGCGGGAACGCCTGGACGATGATCCGGACCTCTTTGCCGGTCAGGTCACTCAGCAGCTTCGCCCCAAAGCCCGGGTTGTAGCGACCACGCCCGGGTGTCTGGCGCTCACCGAAGCTCACGTATGGGTCGGCTTCGACGATGTCGGCGAAGTCCGCGAGGCGCGTGTAGTCCCACGGAATGAAGCCGTCGATGAAGCCGTAGTCGTTCGGGACGATCGTGGCCTTCGGATCCAGCCGGCGTATCAAGCGGGCCTGCTGGGCCTTCATGTCGAAGAAATTGTCCCCCGACCAGCGGGAGTAGGCGAGCCAGCGCAGCTGCTGGCGTGTGTTGCGGGTGGGTTTGGCCAGGATGTTTGGCGGAGCCCAGCCGTAGTCGCGCCGAACCTCTTTTCGCATGTTCTTGGCGTAGGCCGAACGCAGCGCCTTCGTGCCGCGAGGCAGCACGATGATCGGCTCGTCGGACCCGTTGTACGCGTGAACATAGGTGCGACCGCGGTTCTTCGGGACGATGCGCTTGATCTCCTGAAGCGCTGTGCGCCGGTACACGGGGTCGAGCAAGGACAGCCGGCGGGTGTAGGCGGTCGGCTGCGCGGTCGGATCGACGACTACGGCCTTACGACGTAGCGCGACTCGAGCCGCCCAGATCTCGACGTTCACGTCCCACTTAAGGCCGGTATGCTGCTGGCGCCGGGTGAAGTTGGACGCGTTGCGCCACCCCTTCGGCTCCTTGGGATGCAGGGGAACTCGGAGCGGGAGTGCACTCGCGCCGCTGAACCAGAGCCCGTTTCGGCCGGCACGGTCGAGAACCTGATCGATCGTCCGCGCCCACTTCCTCGGCGCGACGACGGGTGCGCGCTCAGGATCCCAGTTCGGCAGCTCGTTCTGATTCAGCTCGTGACCCCAGCTGAACACGTGCCCCATCTTCCGGTCCTCGGCAGCCGCGAAAGACGGCAGAGCGAGGCCCACCGCGAACGCGGCGAGCGCCGGGGTGAGGCGTCGCACTGCAAGACCTCCGAGTACGGCTACTCGCCGTCCTCGTCGCGCTTCGTGAAGTCCAGCGAGGCGGAGTTGATGCAATAGCGCAGACCGGTTGTCGCCGGACCGTCGGTGAAGACGTGTCCGAGATGCGAATCGCAGGAGGAGCAGGTCGCCTCCGTACGGACCATGCCGTGACTGCTGTCTTTTTTCGTCCCGACTGGAGCACCGTCAGACGGCCGGTCGAAGCTCGGCCAGCCTGTGCCGGACTCGAACTTGTCCTTGGCGTCGAACAGGTCAGCGCCACAGACGATGCACGTGTACATGCCGTCGTCGTGGTTGTCCCAGTACTCGCCAGAGAAGGCGCGCTCGGTGGCCGCCTTACGGGTAACGTCGTACTGCTCTTTGGTCAGGCGCTCACGAAGAGCCGCCTCGTCGATGTCATTTTCGCTCATCGCGATCACTCTTTCATACGACACGCCGTTCGCGACGGTGCGAGGATGTGCCGGCACATGCGCACCGCCTACCTCCTGATCATCGTGCTGCTGCTCGCCCTCGCCGGCTGTGGCGACGACGGGGATGACGCGACCACGGCCGCCGCGGAGGCCGCCGGGGTCCCCGACGTCGTGTCTGCGGTCGCGACCCAAGAAGCGGAGGGCACGTGGACCTTTTCGGTCACCGTTAGCTCCCCTTATGACTCGCCTGAACGCTTCGCGGACGCCTGGCGAGTGCTTGACCCTGAAGGCAACCAGCTTGCCGAACGGACCCTGGCGCACGATCATGCCGGGGAGCAGCCATTCACGCGCTCCCTTCCAAACGTAAGCATTCCGCCAAACGTCGAGCGAGTAACCATCGAAGCCCGCGATTCGCGTGATGGTTACGGCACCGGAAAGTCCATCGAGGTCCGGTTGACGGGCGGGGCCTAGGAACTTTATTTTATATAGCGTGACTTTCTGATCACCGGCGCCCCCAGCCGGTTCAAGGAGGTTCGATGTCGACGACACGACCAGATAGGCGTCTCTCCTCCCCGCCCCGCGGAGGACCGGCATCGATGGGGGTTAACCCCCGGAGCATTCGGGAGATAACCGCGTGTCGCCCACCGCCGATCACTGGGACGATCGACCCGCGATGAGCGCCACTGCCCCCCAAGGAGGCGCGCGTACCGTTGAGCTCCCCCTGTGGGCCGAGCTCGTATGGCAGGCCGTCCTGATCACCTTGGCTTTCTTGGTGTATTTCGGCGTGCGTGGCGCGACCGAGGGCAGCGAGAGCGCCGCGTTGGCCAACGCGGCGCGCCTCACTGACATCCAGGAGCGGCTTGGGATCATGTGGGAGCCGGGCCTTCAGAGCCTGATCGCTGATCATCAGTGGATGATCGCCCTCTTCAACTGGGTCTACATCTGGGGGCACTGGCCGGCCATCGGCGTCGTCGTCGTGTGGCTTTTCGTCAGACACCGCTACGGCTTCTACCTACTGCGCAACGCGATATTCATCTCAGGCGCGATCGGGCTGATCTTCTTCCTCAGCATCCCAATGGCGCCTCCGAGGCTTGTCGACGACCTCAACATCATCGACACGGTCACCGAGCAGTCGAAGGCATACCGCACCCTGCAGCCACCGGGGCTCGTCAACCAGTACGCCGCCTTCCCATCCCTGCATTTCGGCTTCAACATGCTGATGGGGATCGTGCTTTTCCGTTACGCGCCGTACTTCTGGGTCAAGGTCATCGCCGTCGCGCTGCCTGTGGCGATGGCGGCGGCGGTCGTCTTGACAGCGAACCACTACGTCCTTGACGTGCTCGCCGGAACGATCGTCGCGCTGCTCGGCCTGTGGATCGCGATCCGTCTACGCGACAGCGGCAAGGGTGATCAGATCCGCGCGGCGCTCGCTCCGCGTCTAGCCTTTCGCAGATGGAACGGTCGCCAAACACGCCGGAGCGCAAGCCACTCCTGATCGCCCACCGGGCGGGTAACGACCTGGACCGGCTCGAGGCCGTTCGGCACCTGCGTCCTGATCTGGTCGAGGCGGACATCCACTACTTCCGAGGCCGCCTCGAGGTCCGCCACATGAAGACGCTCGGCCCCATCCCCTTCCTCTGGGATCGCAATCCGTGGCAGATCGGAAATCCGTTCGCGCCACGCCTGAGCTTGGCCGAGCTGCTTCAGGCGCTTGGACCCGATCTGGAGCCGATGCTCGACCTGAAAGGGATCGGCCGGGGGATCGTGAAGCCGGTCATCGCCGCAGTCGAGCGCTATCTGCCGAACCGACAGGTCACCATCAGTTCCCGAAACTGGCGCGTACTGCCGGAATTCGCCGAGCGACCGTGGGCGCGGGTGATCTATTCCGCTGGCAACCAGGGCCAGATCAGGGCGGTCCAGCGACGCCTGGACGTCGCCGCCGGAGTAGCGATCAACCACACACTGCTGTCGCCTGAGCTGGTGGCGCGGCTGCGCGATCACGTGCCGCTGGTGATGACCTGGACGGTTGACGATCCAGAGCTTTGGCGACGCCTCGCGAGCTGGGGCGTGAACGGCGCGATCACCGATACGCCGGAGACGCTCTCCCCGAGCTTCGAGGCCTAGACGGGCTGAGGAGTCGGCGCAGGCGCCGGCGTCACACCGACGCGCGTCCCAACTGCGAGAGCGATACCCGCACCAAGCAGCGATACCGCGAGCCCGACGGCCTGCGTCGCGAGACTGACGGCCAATGCCGTCTCGAGACCAACGCCGTAGCTGACGATCAGCACCGGAACGACGGCGGCCTCGCGGACGCCGGCTCCCCCGGGTGAGATGGGGAGCAGACCCGTGAGAATCAGCAGCGCGAACATCATCGGAGCGGCCGAGACGGGCGCGCCGTACGCGGGAAGCAGCGCGGCCAGGCTGAGCATCCGAAGCACGATCGCCGTCGACTGAAGAGCAAACGCAGGCGCTACGGGATGATCGCCGCGCAACAGACCGACCCCGACCGCAAGCTCTTCGAAGGCGGCCCGGATGCGAAGAGGAAAGACACTGTCTCGGCTGCGCCAAAGCACGACTACTCCGAGCAGAGCGACGATGATCGTGGCGACGACGATGGCGATTGTGGTCAGACCGGGAAGCAACGGGGCGGCGAGCACACCCACGATCACCACGGCGACGATGAGACTCAGTCCACCGTCGACCACCTTGAAGGCCCCGATGCTTCCCACCACACGCAAGACTCGACCCGATATCTCCGGTCGGTTCTTCAACGCGGCCACCCGGGCGATTTCACCAAGCTGAGCCGGGAGAAACTCCGAGGCCCCGCGGCAGATCCAGTGGGCCCGCATGACCTGCCCGAGAGGCAGCGACCGAAGGCCCGCGGCGGAAAGACCCTCCCGCCAGACCAGCGCGGATATGACGTGCGCTGCTCCATAGAGCACGGCTGACAGCAGCAGCCACTCCATCTGGCCCGACGCCAGAACGCCAGCGACCTCGGTTACCGAGACGGAGGTGAATCCGGCCACAACGCCAACCAGGAGAAGCGGAACCGCGATAGTGGCCAGGACCGCGCGGAGGGTCCGGGCACTGCAAGGACGAAAGCGCGTAGCCGCGCGAAGCGTGGGCATGAAGAGTTAATCGGCAGGCTAGCGCTCGACCGTTAGCCGACGGTGAGAGCTGTCCCCTCAGAAGCTCTCTTCGACCCGGTGGCGGTGCGCCGCTGTGCACGGTGACAGGTCAGTGCTCGATGGGCAACGAACCCGGGCTAGACATTCGACCCGGATCAGTCGGGGAGTTCTGCCCGACCATGGGGAGCGTCGAGGTCGGCCTCGAGACCAGCGGGAACGATCAGGAACGGATTGATCGAACCGTGGGTCTGAAAGTAGTGGCGCCGGATGTGATCGAGGTTCACCGTCTCGGCCACGCCGGGCAGCTGGTAGAGGTCGCGGGTGTAGGCCCACAGATTGGGGCAGTCGGTGAGTCGGCGCAGGTTGCACTTGAAGTGGGTGACGTAGACCGGGTCGAAGCGAACCAACGTCGGAAAGAGGCGCCAATCGGCCTCGGTTGGCGTCGCACCGGTGAGATACCGCCGGGTGGCCAGGCGCTCCTCGAGCATGTCGAGCGTAGAGAACAGCGGACCGATCGCCTCATCATAGGCCGCTTGGCTCCGGGCAAAACCGCACCGGTAGACACCGTTGTTGACGGTCTCGTAGATGATCTCGTTGAGACCGTCGATCTCTTCACGGAGCCCCTCCGGATAGAGGTCCAGGCTCGAGTCGCCGAACGCGTCAAACTCGCTGCCAAGCATGCGGATGATCTCCGCGGATTCGTTGTTGACGATCGACGAGGTCTCCCGGTCCCACAGCACGGGCACGGTCACGCGGCCATCGAAGGCCGCGTCGCTTGCCAGGTACGCCTCGGCAAGGAACGAGAAGCCATTGACCG
>CAMYIK010000141.1 GCA_947258365.1 uncultured Thermoleophilia bacterium
AAGCCCAGGAACTGGTTGAAGGTCGGGTCCGGGGTCTCATCACCGCCTGAGGAGACCAATCTCTGGGCCACAAAGGCCAAGAGGATGATGATCAGGATCGGGAAGGCGGCGGAGCGGAGGAAACGCTGCATGGGTCTTTCGAGGGTAGCAGTGAGGCTTTTCTCGAGGGCCCTCGAGGCGGCCAAGACGGTTCTCTCAGACCGTTCATCGCAACAACGATCAGCGACATCCGTTGCAGGCACCGGCCTCTTGGCGGTTTATCCTTAACCACGCGTCTTTCGATGGACGCGGCCTGAGGGGGATACGCGTAGCCGGACTCGACCCGGATCGACTCGAAGATGTCCGTGCGCTGCTGAAGAGGGCGCGGGAGGACTCCGCGCGGGCGCTACTGACCGTTGACGGGGAGCCGCAGATCGCCGAGGCGCGCGACTCGCGAGACCGCGCGGGGGCCGCGATCGAGGGTCACCTGCTGCCCCGCCTGGCCGACCTCGAGGCACCGGCGGTCGTGGTCGTGGGAGGGTCCACCGGCGCAGGAAAGTCGACGGCGATCAACTCCATCGCCGGTGTCGAGATCTCCGCGGCCGGCGCCCGTCGCCCGACGACCACCGCCCCGGTCCTCGTCTGCCATCCCGACGACCTGGACTGGTTCTCGGCCAGAGAGTTCCTGGGTTTGGCTGAGGAGGCGGGCGGTACCGAGGTCAAGATCACGCCGAGCGAACAGCTCCCGGCAGGTATGGCTCTGATCGACTCACCCGACATCGATTCGGTGGCGGCGAGCAACCGCTTGATGGCGGATCGCCTCCTGGCGGCCGCGGATCTCTGGCTCTGGGTCACCACGCCCCGCCGCTATGGAGACAAGCGTCCTCTGGACTATCTGCGCCGCGCCGGTGACACGGGACGCCCGATCGCCGTGATCATCAACAAGCTCGCGGCGGAATCGCGCGATGAGGTCATCGCGCTCGCGACGGAGCGCCTCGCGGAGGTTGGGCTCAAGGACGCGACCCTCTTCACCGCCGACCTCGGGCTCACCGAAGACGGCGAACTCCAGGCCAGAGATATCAAGCCGATTCGGGCCTGGGTGACAAACCTGGCCTCTCCTGACGTGCGCCGGGAAGCGATCGCACGTGGCATTACCGCGGGACTCCGGGCGACCGGGCGCGACCTCGGCGTGGTTGTGAAGGGATTGAACGCCGAGAGAGACATGGCGACGCGGCTGATTTCTGAGGCCGAACAGGCTTACGCTTCGGCGACGCAATCCATCGAAGATGCCCTGGTCGACGGATCACTGCTGCGGGGCGAGGTCATTCGCCAAATGCCCGAGGCGCTCGGCACGGGCGCGGTGATGCGCCAGATCGACCGCGTCGCCAGCGAGGTGCGCAGAATGGCGACCTCCGCCTTACCGGACGCCGCGCGAGCAACCGCACTCGGCGCGCTGGGTTCGGTGCGCGAGGCTGTCGGCAGCCTCTTCCCCGGTGCGGCGGGAGACGCGATTCGTGGGCGCACAGATGAGGATGAAGAGATTTCGGTCGGCCCCGGCGCCGACGGAGCTAAAGCCGGACGTCGCGCGGCGAGCATCGGGCAGGCGGCGTCACAGTCGCTGGTAGGCCTGATCAACGTCCAAGCTCAGGCCGCGGCCGGACGCGCGGTCGCCGCCTGGCGGGCAGACCGTGTCGGCGCGGACGCGTTGGGTGAGGAAGCGTCCGACCTCAGCCATGCCGCGGACGACTTCAGCGAGCGAGCCATGGCGGCGATCGAGGGATGGCGGGACGACCTTGTGACCCTGGTCAAGGAGCTTGGTGAGCCTCGTCTGCGCAACGCCAAGGTGCTCTCTATCGGGATCAACTTCCTGGCCGGCGCGTTGATGCTGGTTGTCTTCGCCGGCACAGGCGGCGCCCTCGTCGGTACGGAGGTCGTCATCGCCGGCGGCGTGGCCGCCGCCGCGCACAAGCTCTTGATCCACGTTTTGGGCCGCGAAACCGTCGCGCACCTGGCGCGGCGAAGCCGCGCCCTGCTGGACGAGCAGATCGAGGCGCTCCTCGAAGACGAGGTGGAGCGCTTCCGCCTTCGTGCGGAGTCATTGGTGTCGGACCCCGACCTGGCGGCAGACCTGGCCCCGGCCGTGGCTGAGCTTGCGGGAGTCTCGGGATGAGCGACGAGAACCTGATCGCTTCCGCCGAGGCTTTGGGCAGGGCAGCCGGCTTGTCGGAGTCATGGGTCGACGGGTCGGTAACCGAACGTGCCCGCCAAACCGCTACGGCCGTCGCTGAGCGCGAGCGGGTCTATGACCGGTGGGTCGTTGCCGCCCTGGCCGGTGGCACCGGCAGCGGCAAGTCCACCCTGTTCAACGCGATCGTCGGCCGCGAGGTCGTGGCGACTGGAGTCCGGCGCCCAACCACCAGCGAGCCAACCGCGGCGATCGCCGGCAGCGTCGCCGGAGGGGCAAGCCTGCTCGACTACCTCGGCATCGAGCGTCGTCGGGAAGCGCCTGAGGGCGAGCGCCTGCCAAACGATGTCGTGTTGATGGATCTTCCGGACCATGACTCCGATCAGGTCGAGCACCGGATGGAAGTCGACCGCCTCGTGGAGAAGGTCGATGTCTTGATCTGGGTCGTCGACCCGGAGAAATACGCGGACGCCGAGCTGCACGAGGGCTACCTGCGACCGCTCGCTGAGCATGCGGGCACGTTCATCGTGTTCCTGAACCAGGTCGACACGATCTCCGCCGCCGACCGGGTCGAGATCATGGATGACCTGCGGCGGCTACTTGGCGAGACCGGCCTGAATCGAGCGCAGCTCATCTCAGGATCGGCGCTGACCGGTGACGGCGTGGACGCGCTCACCGACGACTTGCGTGAGCGGGTGGCCGACGGGCTCGCGGTCCGCGAGAAGCTCGAGTCCGACCTCCGGGTCGCGTCAAACGAGCTGCGTGAGGCGTGCGGGGATGAACCACCCGCGATCTCGATCGACGAGACCCTGCCCCGGCGGATGGCGGAAGCGGCGGGAGGCCCCGAAGTCGCAGATCAGGCCGCCGACAACTATCGCCGCGACGCCGCCGCGCACGTGGGGTGGTTCCTCACCAGCTGGCGGCAGAAGATCTGGGGGCGTGTCCGTGCAAAGGCCGGCATGTCTCGTGCACCGCGCTCCAGCGCGGCCAGCGTCATTGTGCCGACGGTGTCTGGCGCGGCGGCGATGCAGGTGAGCTCACTCGCCCTGGAGCCGCTTACGGAGCTCGAGAAACACCTTCCCGCCGAATGGGCCGGGCAGGCGAGGGCACAGGCGGAGCGAGAAACCGAAGGCTTCACCACCACGCTGGATCGCTCCCTGCAGCGGGTCGACTTCTCCTACCAACGCCCGTGGTGGTGGTCCGTGTGGTTCGGCGTGCAGAGCCTGCTGGGCATCGCGACGGTCGTCGGTGCGATCTGGCTTACGGCGCTCTTTGTTGTCGGCTGGCTTCAGCTCCCAGACCCTCCGGTGCCCGAGTTCCAGGAAGTGCCACTTCCGACGGCCCTGCTCGTCGCGGGTCTCGTGCTCGGATGGTTTCTTGGGTGGATTGGCCGAATGCTGTCGCGCCGGGGGGCGAAACGTCAGCAGCGGCTTGCGGAATCTCGGATGGAGGCCGTCGCCGAAGGAACGATCGCCGGCGCGCTGGTCCCCGCTCTCGAGGCGAACCGTACCCGCCGGGCGGAAATTCTCGCCGCCCTCGACGAGGTTGCGGCCTAACTCTCGTCGTCGAGGGATACGAGCAGATCGGCCGGATCGAACGGTCCCTCCGCGTCGTGGAGTTCAAAGTGCAGATGGGAGCCGGTGACGTGGCCGGTCGTACCGATGCGGCCGAGCTCCTCGCCCCTTAGGACGAACTGGCCGGGTTCGACGAGAGCCGAGGACAGGTGCGAGTACCGGGTCACTAGCCCCTCAAAACGACCACTATGCGCAATCTCGACGGTCAGGCCATAGCCCTGGTCGTACTCCGCGAACACGACCTCTCCCCTTTCCGCCGCGACGACGAGGTCTCCGGTCTCACCGTCGATATCGAGGCCCTCATGAACCTTGCCCCATCGGAAGCCGAACGGCGATTGGAGCGCTCCGAGAGCGGGCCAACCGAGATAGGGAGGCTGCACATCCCGCCGAGGCCCCGGCAGCTCCGGCTCGTCGCGCTGGGCGAAAACGGTCCGCTCATCAACCTCCGGCTGGCTGATCGCGAGCAGCATGAGGGGATTCGCTTCTGAGAGCGAGTAGATCGGCGCGGCTGTCGCGGGTGCGGCCATGAGTACGAAAAACGCACAGAGGGCAGCGCCGAGAAGCGCGCGAGAGAGGTGCCGAGGGGGCGGTGTCCTGAGAGAAGGCATCCCTTGCGCGGGGGACCATCTCAAAGCCCACGGACGCTTCTCCACGTTTTGTTCCAAATAGCGAGGTCAGGGTGCCACCTTTTCTCGCAAAGCCGCCAATCGTCCCTCCCCTATTCCCGGCACGTCCATCAACTGATCGACGGAGGAAAAGCCGCCGTTGGCCCGCCGCCATTCGATGATTCTCGCCGCGAGCGTGGGCCCGACGCCGTCCAGAGTCTGCAGTTGCTCCGACGTGGCGCTGGAGAGGCTCACGGGTCCCAGCGATCCCGACTCCCCCTCTCCGGCACCGGAGGGCGCCGCCCGCGGCACCACGATCTGCTGACCGTCCCGGACAGGCGCCGCCAGATTGATGCCCGCCAGATTCGCCTTCCGCGTTGGCCCGCCCGCCCGGCGTACCGCCAAGTGCACCCGAGCGTCATACGGCACGTCGTAGATCCCGGGCTTTCTGACCGCGCCGGCCACATGCACGACCACCACGCTCCCTGGAGGCTCCTCCCGCACCTCGACGACCGCGCCCGCCGTGCCGGGGTCGGGCTGAGTATCGGCACCCGTACCCCACGACACCCGCCACGCGAGAGCCGCGAGGAGCAAGGCAACCGCCACATAGACGAAGCCCGTCCTGCGAAGCCATGGCAGTAGTCGATCCATCGCGACCCACGCTAGGTCGCCAACAACGACGGGAAACGCGCGATCCGTACCGACCCGCGCGCAGACAACGCTCGGCGGCTAGTGCTCCAGCATCATCTGCAAGAAGCGCTGGGTGCGCTCCATCTTGGGTGCGCCAATCACCTGCTCGGGCGGCCCCTGCTCCACGATCACGCCTTCGTCGATGAACACAACGCGGTCGGCGACGTGACGCGCGAAGCCCATCTCATGGGTCACGACCATCATCGTCATGCCGTTCTCGGCGAGCTCACGCATCACGTTGAGGACGTCGCCCACGAGCTCGGGGTCAAGCGCGCTAGTGGCCTCGTCGAACAGCATCAGCTCCGGATCCATGGCCAGCGCCCGCGCGATGGCAACCCGCTGCTGCTGGCCACCGGAGAGGGTCGCCGGCAGCGCGTGAGCCTTGTCGGACAGACCTACCCTCTCCAGCATCACGAGACCCTTCTCACGAGCCTCCGCTTTCTTCCGACGCAGCACCTTCTCCCGAGCGATGGTCACATTGCGCAGCGCGGTCATGTTCGGGAAGAGATTGAACAGCTGGAAGACCATCCCGATCTTCGTCCGCACGCGATCGATGTGGCAGTCAGGATCGGTGATGTCGACGCCGCTGACCCGCACCGTGCCCTCGGTCGCGTCCTCGAGCGCATTCACGCACCTCAGGAGAGTCGACTTGCCGGAGCCACTAGGGCCGATCACGCAGACGACCTCACCGGCCTCAATGCGGAGGTCGATGCCTTTCAGCACGTGCAGATCACCAAAGCGCTTGTGAAGCCCCGTGATGTCGACGACCGCATCAGCCACCGTCGCCTCCCGGTCTATTGAGGCTCGTAAAGAAGGGTTTAAGCCTCCCGGGCCCGCTTGCGGGGGCACGGCACTGACTGCCGCTCTCGAGTCGCCGAGCCAAGAACGTCAACGGCACGGTGATCGCCAGATAGACGCGACCGGCCACGACGTAGGGGGTCGAGTTGAATGTCGAGACGGCGTCATCTCGCGCGAATTTCAGGAGCTCCTTGTTCGACGCCGTTACTCCAAGGATGGAAAGCAGCGACGTGTCCTTCAAGAGGAGCACGAACTCGTCTGTAAGGGGCGGAATGCCGATGCGAAGAGCTTGAGGAATGATCACGGTCACCATCGCCCGGGCGTAACCCATGCCAAGCGAGCGTGCCGCCTCCATCTGCCCCTTCGGCACAGCCTCGATGCCCGCCCGCACGGTCTCGGCGATGTACGCCGATCCCACGACGCCGACCGCGATAGAACCGGTCGTGTACGTGCCCGGAAACTGCTGACCGACGGCGATCGGTAGACCGAAACCGATCAGCGAAATCGTGACCAAGGCCGGCAGGCCACGGAAGATCTCGATCCAGACGAGGGCCGCCGCGCGGTAGATCGCGATATCGGACAGACACATCACGGCCATCAGGAGGCCGACGCTGAAGGCGATAATGAACCCGAACGCCGTGAAGATCAGCGTGTTCTTCGCGGCCTGAGTGATGACGTCCGGGAATTGCTGCCGGGCGATGTCCGGATCGAAGAAAACCCGGCACTGGTTGCGCGCAAGCCTACGTTTATCGCTGGACCGAAGTCACCTCCGGGCCCGCACCTCGACCGACTTTCGTGCCACAGGCCGGCCATTGATCTGAGCCTCGATGAGGTGCTCCCCGGCATTGAGGGTCCG
>CAMYIK010000142.1 GCA_947258365.1 uncultured Thermoleophilia bacterium
GACGAGCGTGACCGAGGCGCGTGGCGCGGAACTGCCCATCGCCGGCGTCGCGGGTGATCAGCACGCGGCCCTTTTTGGCCAACAGTGCCTTACGCCGGGAATGGTCAAGACCACGTACGGCACCGGCGCGTTCTTGCTGATGTACCTGGACGACACCCCGGTTACCTCCACGAGCGGCCTTCTGACCACAGTCGCCTGGGATCTCGGCGACGGTCCTCGCTACGCCCTGGAGGGGTCCGTCTTCATCGCGGGGGCGGCCGTGCAGTGGCTGAGTGACGGACTTGGCCTGATCGACTCCAGCACCGAAATCGAGGCACTGGCAAGGAGCGTTCCCGATAGTGACGGTGTCTACGTCGTCCCGGCTTTCGCGGGCCTTGGTGCACCCCACTGGGATCCGTTTGCCCGCGGGACGATCGTGGGAGTGAGTCGCGGCACAACGGCGGCCCATCTTGGACGGGCGACCCTCGAGAGCATCGCGTTTCAGGTGGCGGACGTCGTCGACGCGATGCGCGCGGACTCCGGGTTGGAGCTGCCGCAGATGCGCGTGGATGGTGGGGCGGCGGCCAATGAACTCCTGCTGAAGATGCAGGCCGACATCATCGGAGCAGAAGTGGTGCGGCCTCGCCAGATCGAGACCACCGCGCTTGGTGCGGCGTTCCTGGCCGGCCTTGGGGTCGGGCTGTGGTCCGGAGTCGAGGAGATCGCGGGCTCATGGACGGCGGATATCCACGTGAACCCGGCGGCCGACCCGAAACAGGTCAGCGCCTTGCGCTCCGGCTGGAATCGCGCGGTCGACCGCGCGCGCGGCTGGGCAGACCCTGCCGACGGGTACCTCGAGCCGCACTAGCCGCCGACTAGGCCGGAAATCCGGTCTGCGCACGCCATCCGGAGCGGCTGTGATTAGTCGCTTCCCCCGTTGGGGGGATGGGCCTCACATCGGCTGTGCCGAAGTCCGGTGTGGCCCCAGAAGGCCCTGTGCCCGTCGCTTTGTCAGGAGTCCCCGTGAATCGCCGCTCCCCCCTGCTGCACCTCGCCGCCGCTGGACTCATCGGTGGTGCCCTCTTCGCATCGACCGCCATCGCCGCGCAACCGCTTGGCGATCAGATTCGGATTTCCGCACAGGAACCAGACGGGGACGCGGATTTTGACGCGGTGGACTCCGACGTTGCGCGTAACACAACCACCGGCGAGTACCTCGTGGTCTGGGAGGGCGAGACGACCGTTGAAGGCGAGACGGAGATCTATGGCCAATTGATCAACGCCGATGGCAGCCCGAAGGGTGATCCCATTCGGATCTCCGACATGGGTGTCGAGGGCAGCGCCAACTGGGACGCGTTCCACCCCGCGGTGACCTACAACTCGACCTCCAACGAGTACCTCGTGGTCTGGGAGGCGGACGACAACCAAATCGGACTATCGCCCGACGAGTTCGAGATTTTCCGCCAGCGCATCACTGCCGATGGCACCGAAATCGGAACCAACGACCTGCGGATCTCCGATCTCGGACCGACCAACGATGCCGACTATGACGCTGGGGATCCCGATGTCACCTACAACCCGACCACCGATCAATACTTGGTCGTGTGGAGCGGTGACGACGACACGGGAGCTTTGGTCGACAGCGAGGACGAGATCTACGTCCAGCGCCTGAACGCGTCCGGAGCCGAGATCGGAGGTGACGACGTCCGGGTCTCCGATATGGGGCCCGACGGAGACAACTCCTACGACGCCTCAGAGCCGGCCGTCGTCCACAACTCGACGTCCAATGAATACCTCGTCGCCTGGATGGGCGATGATGACGTCGCCCCGCATGTCGAGGGCGAGCACGAGATCTTCGTTCAGCGCCTGAGCTCCATCGGGGTCGAGGTGGGCACCGACACGGTCGTGTCCGACATGGGTCCCGACGGTGACGACGCGTATGACGCGGCGGATGCAGCGGTGACGTACAACCCCACCTCTAAGGAATACTTCGTCGCCTGGATGGGCGATGATGACACCGGCACCCAGGTCGAGGGCGAATTCGAGGTCTTCTTCCAGCGGCTTAGCGAGACCACGGCGGAGCTCGGAGCCGACAAACGCATCTCCACGACAGGGCCCGACGGCGACGTCAACTACGTCGTCATCGATCCCAAGGTCGCCCACAACTCGGCCAACAACGAATATCTCGTGGTGTGGACGAGCGACCAGGACGCAAACGGGATCCTCTCCAGCGCGTTCGAGATCCACGCCAAGCGGATCGGGGCCACCGGTGATGACGCCGGCGAGCAGACGCGCATTTCCTACACCGGCCCTGACGGTGATCCGAGCTACAGCGCCGGCTTCCCCGGGGTGGTCTACAACGCCACGGCGAATGAGTACCTGGTCAACTTCAACGGCGCCGATGACCTCGCACCACTGGTTGGAGGCGAGTCCGAGGTCTACGTACGACGCGTGAATGGCACGACCACGGCCGCCGCTGCCGCGTCGTGCGCCACTGGGCCGACGTTCAAGGAATCCGACAGCAACGGCACCTTCAGCCTCACCACGACTCAGCTGAAGATCAACCAGCGGATCGGGTCGGCGGCGGTTCGTCGCGCAAACGCGATCGAGGATTGGCTCGCGGCCGGCCTGACCGGCAATGACGTCTGCGGTGGCGCTCTGACGGCGGCCGATCTCGACACCGGGATCGCGACGACGACCGACGCGCTGCAGCTCACGATCGGCACCGCCAGCCCGCGAGCGCTGAGCATTCCCTCAGCGACCGACAAGGGCGACGTGGAGTTCTCGCTCACAACCAACCAGCTGAAGATCAACCAGCGGATCTACTCGGCGGCCGTCCGCCGGGCTAACGCGCTGAAGGCCAGGCTCGAGGGCAAGCTGACCGGCGGAGATCTCAAAGACGCCACCCTGAGCATGGATCGCCTGCGCCAGGACCACACCATCCTCAGCCTGACCGTGGCGGCGTCGCCCGCCCCCGCGTCCACTACGGACGTCGCGGACCCCACCGACTCGACCGCCACCTTCACGCTGAGCACCGCGCAACTCAAGATCAATCAGCGCATCGCCTCCGCCGCGGTGAAGCGCACGAATGAGCTGCGCACCCTCCTGGGCACGGGCTTCACCGAAGATAACTTCGCCGATGGCTCGATCACGGCCGTCGACATCACGCCTTAGTCAATAGCGGAGTAGGCCTTGAGCGCGGCCGGGTCATCGGCCGCGGTCTCGGCTGCGCGTTCTCCTTCGATACCCCGCAGGTAGCTCGCGACTTCGGCGTCGCGCCGCGCAGCGTCCCAGCCAAGTGCGCGTGCCATCTCCTCAGCCACCGGACGAGCCGCAGCCACACCGCGGTCGATCGTCTCGGTCGCAAGCCGCGCACGGCGGCGCATCACATCATCAAGGTGCATCGCTCCCTCGACCTGGCACGACCATGTGGGCTCGCCAACCAGATAGCCCTCGCCCGCCTCGATGTAGGCAGGAGCCTCGTCTGAGTCGCCGACCAGCGAGAGCGTCTCGGTGCCGTACCGACAAAGTAACTGATCTGCGAGAGACCCGCCGAGACGTGCGCTGACTGCGGCTCTCACCACGTCGAGGTCGTGCGCCCCGACCAGCGGGAGATCGCGTGTGGAACTCTGCCGAGCCCCGAGCGTTCTCACAGCGGCGTCCACGGCCTCCTCGGCCGTGGCACGGTAGGTCGTGTACTTGCCGCCCGCGACGATCACGACACCCGGCGCCACTTCCTGGGACGGTGTGCTCTCGAGAAAGGCGGGCCGTGTTCTTGCTACCGCCCCGGAGCAGCGGACGAAGGCCCGCGTAGGTACCGACGACATCCGAGCGGGTAAGAGGACGAGCCAGCACGCGGTTGGCTTGCGCCAGCAGGTAGTCAACGTCTGTGGCGGTGACGACGGGGTTCTCGGGATCCAGCGACCACCCCGTGTCAGTGGTGCCGATCACCCAGTGCCGACCCCAGGGAAGAACGAGCAACACGCTTGTCGGTGTCCTGCTGATGATGGCGACCTCGCCGGAAATCCGCTCGCGAGGAACGATGAGATGAACACCTTTCGACGCCTCCACCTGTACCCCGGTGGCGCCGACTCGTCGCTGGACCTCCGCGGCCCAGACACCCGCCGCGAGAATGACGCGCCGGGCTCTGATCTGAATTCGCTCGTCGTTCTCGGTGTCACGCACCCACGCGACGTGCTCGTTCGCGGTCGGTGTCTCGAGCACGTCGAGCTCCGCCCGCGTCGCGACCGCGGCGCCCTGTGCAGCCGCCGTGCGGGCCACGGCCAACGTGTGGCGTGCGTCGTCGATCTGTACGTCCCAGTAGACGATCCCTCCACGGAGACCCGCGCCATCCAGGTCGGGAAAACGTTCGAGCGCACCAGACCGCGAGAGATGACGATGGCGGGGCAGCCGATATCTCGCGCGAGACGCGAGAAGGTCGTAGAAGGCCACGCCCGCGCCGAAGTAGGCCCTGTCGAAGACAGGTCGACGGAGAGGAAGCAGAAACGGAACAGGCCAGGCCAGATGAGGGCAAAGCTTCTCGACCAACAAACCCCGCTCGCGGAGCGCCTCGGACACCAGGCCGAACCGGAACTGCTCCAGGTAGCGCAGGCCGCCGTGCGCGAGACGGCTCGAGCGGCTCGAGGTGCCGCTGGCGAGGTCGTGCTGCTCGATGAGCCCGACGGACAACCCACGCGCTGCCGCATCGAGCGCACACCCGGCTCCGACGACCCCTCCGCCGGCCACGAGGACGTCGAGAACGTCTGAGCTCATACGTCCAAGATCTCGACGACGCTGGACGAGGTTGAGGGAGCCGGGCGTAGTGCCCGCATCAGCGAGTGGCGTTTCCCAGGCCATTGGCCCTCGACCCTAGCTATGGCGCGTGAACGCCATTCACACCGGGCTCTCCTTGCACGAATCCGACTTCCGACGAACCGCGCTTGCCGCTACTCGCCTAGAACAGCTGGTTCTAATTTTGCCGTATTGCCGCGTGTCGTCGGGTGCGGCACCGGACAGCTTCACCCCTGTTAATAGCGGTATTCCGGCCACTCCCGCCGGGTGGTCGCTGTGTCGTCGCGTGTCGTCGCGGTGCGTCGCCCGTGCGTCGGTGGCGCGCGGCGACGAGCCCGCCGCCGCAGGATGACCGGCCGGAGTGGCTCAGCAGACCACGTGCACCTGGAAGGGTGCGTCCGCGAGGGTGGTCGTGGCGGCGTTGCTGAACGTCCATACGCGGAGCGTCGTGCTGTTGAGCAGCGTCGCGTAGGTGTTGAAGGGAGCGAATACCGGCGTCAGGGACCCGGGCTGCACCGTGCCCACCGATGCGGTCCAAGTGCACTGGCTGATGTCGTTGGCGCCGAATGCCACGTCAAAGCCGCCGAGAGGGATGCCGGTAGCCCGTGCCACCGAGGTTGCCCCCTTGCCGCGCACGAGCGATGGGTCTGCCCCGGGGGTGTTGAACACGGCGGCGGTGTAGATCGTTTGCAGCTGCGCCTGAACGCCGGAGGAGAGCTTCGAGGTCGTGATCGCGCCATCCTTGATCGTGCTGGTCGGCAGCCCACCGTCACCCGTGCCGGCCTGCTGGCTGATGCGCGGGGTCTGAAGCGAGATGCGGGTCCCGTCCGGTGCCAGGTACTTGCCCAGCAAGTTCCAGACCGAGGTGCCCTGCTTGATCGCCCGGATCGAGCGGTCGTTTGCGGCCTTGACCTGGCTGTCGAGAGTGCCCTGGGTTTGGCTGCTGTTGTGCGCGCTTGCACTCCCAGTGCCAAGATCGAGCACAGCCATTCCTCCAACCGCTACTACGGCACCCGTGGCGACCCCTGCAATCATGGCAGTGATTTTCATGTCAACTCCTTTGAAGGTGTTGAGAGGCGTTCTTGGTCAGCGTATGACAGGCGACCTGCAGCTCGCCAGAGCGCAGCTCTGGGGCGCAGGCTTCGTGACCCTGACCGCCCTAGCAAAACGACCCGTTCTCCTTAGCCGAGCGCGTCGACCAGCCGCCGGGCCGTCGCCTCCGGCGCTTGGCGCTGGTAGACGTTGAAGGTCTCGTCAACATTCCGGTGGCGGGCGAAGTCGCGTTGGTCAATCGGCGAGAGCGCCGTTACCTCGGGCAGCAGCAGCGCCGAGCGCCTGAGCGCGTGCCAGCCGGTGCGCTGGAGCCCTGCCGCGTCCTGCGCCCGATACAACCATGAGTCCTGAACTGTCGAGCGACAGCGCGGCCCACCAGTTGCTGAGGCGAATACCAGCGCCGTCGGTTCCCGCCCCTCGGTGAGCAGGCGCGCGAGGTCGAGGAAGGGGCGGAACGCTGGCAGCACTGGAACCGTCGCGACGCTGCTGTCGGTCTTGGGCGGCCCGATTGTTCCGTCGGGCAACGCTTGCTGTGCCACGGTGACCGCGTGCTCATATTCGTGATGGTGCAGGTCCATCACTCGGAGCCCCAAGCCCTCACCGATGCGGAGTGCCGCCCCGGCCATCACACCGATGAGCGCGCGGGCCTCATCGTTCGGCGCTGACGCCACAAGGCGCAGTAGTTCCGCCTCGGAGAACGACGGCTTAGGACGGTCCTCGGCGGCCGGGAGAATCTTCGCGACGCGCAGCCGGTCGGCCGGGTTGGCTTTGATGCGCTCGGCGTCTAGCTCGCGGTCGAGGGCC
>CAMYIK010000143.1 GCA_947258365.1 uncultured Thermoleophilia bacterium
CGTGCGCTTTCACTATCTGCGCTTCCGCTACCACGAGACGGTGCGGTGGCTGGAGCAGGCCGGTGTCGAGTACGACGCCTCGCTCGGATTCAGCGAGGCACCTGGGTTCGCGTGTGGCCTTGCTCGGCCTTTCCGCCCCTGGCTCGTCGGTGAGGAGCGCGCGGCCGATCTGAAGCTGATGCCGCTGGCGGTCATGGACACCACGCTGCACAGCCAGCTGGGACTAGGTGCCCATGATGCCAAGCAACGTGCGCTGCAGGTGCTGGATGTCGCCCGGCACGCCGGTGGTCGGGTATCGCTGCTCTGGCACAACACGTACTTGGCCGCGGACGATCGTGCGCCGGGCTACGGAGCGCTTTGGGGCGAGTTGTTGGACGAGCTGCGCGCCGCAGGAGCGACGCTTGGGCCGGTACGTCCGCCCGCGCCGCCGGTCGGTGGTCGCCTGGACGGCCGTAAGGCGATCCATCTCACGAGTGTTCATCAACCGACCGACATCCGGATCGCGCACAAAGAGGTGACGGCGCTGCGCCGAGCAGGCGCCGATGCCGAGGTCTTCGCGCTGGCGCGCAAGCCGGGCCGGGCACGCCGATTCATCGGTGGCTGGCGGCTGATGCAGAAAGCCGGCGAGATCGACGCGGACATCTACCATGTGCACGATCCGGAACTGTTGCCGGCGGCCCTATGGCTGTCGCGCCGCACCGGTCGTCCGGTGGTCTACGACGTCCATGAGTATCTTGGCCGCACGGCCCGGACCAAGGCGTGGCTACCGGCGCCGACGCGTTTGCCGATCGCGCTCATCGCCGAACGCGCCGAGCAGTGGCTCGCCAGTCGCCTGGCCGGAGTGGTTACGGCCAATCCGGACCTTGCCGCCCGCTTTGCCAACAGCGGCGCTCGCGCGACGCCGGTCGACAACAGCCCGTGGTCTGACGAGTTCGCCGAGCCAACAACGCTCCCGGCTGAGCCCCGCATCGTCTACATCGGTGGCATCGGCGTCCATCGGGGCATCAACCTCATGCGGGAGGCCTTTCCTCAGGTGTCAACGCCGGGCGCGGTGTTGCGGCTCGTCGGGCCGGGGGACGCGGGGGAGCTACCGGCCGGTATCGAGGCAATCGGGCCCGTGCCTCCTCACGAGGTCCCGGCGCAGCTTGCATGGTGCAAGGTCGCGTGGATTCCACTGCAGTCCAGTCATGGCAACATGTCGCGACCGGTCGTCCCGACGAAGCTCTTCGAGGCCATGGCGGCTGCTCGGCCGGTGGTCGTCAGCGACATCGGTTTGATGGGCGAGGTGGTGCGCTCCGCGGCATGCGGCATCGCCGTGCCCGCGGGCGACGTCGCCGCGCATGCCGCGGCCCTCACTGAGATTCTTGAAAGCGTCGAGGCTGAAGAAATGGGGCGACGCGGCCGCGAAGCGTTCATCGAGCAATTCGGCTTCGAGCGTCAGGCCGACCAGCTTGTCGAGCTCTACCGGGAGATCCTCGACTCCTGAGGGAGGGGGCGGGGCAGCAGGGCCCCGCCCACATCCTTGGCTACTGCCGCGACGGTGCGATCAGGTCGAACCAACCTTGCGCCGGATCGCTGGACGTCTTGCTGACCAGTCCGTGGCCATTCCCGGGCGTGCCGCAGTGGGACACGATCGAGATGACCCGCTGTTCGTCGCCACTACCGTCGACGATGGGCACGGCGCCGAATGAACGATTCACTCGGTGGAACGGGTATGCGCCGCCGAGCAGACCGAAGTCGAGTCTCACACGAAGCGTGCCGTTGCCGCGGCTGTTGGTCGTGAAGCCGTTGATCTCACCCGTGCCGCCGGTGCCGTCATCGCCGTACTTGGCGTACTCACCCAGCAGCGCCGAAGCGGGCGTGACCGGAATCAGTCCGTGTACCGCGGAGCTTGGGGCCAGGGCCGTCGACGCCTTACCGGTAAGGGGGCTGGATCCGTCGAGGCGCACCCAGACCGTGTAGTAGTGATTGGGCTTCGCGTCCCGGACACGGATGGTTGCCCATGACCTCTGCCGCCAGCCGCTGCGCTGCACTGCACCGATCGCCGCGCGTGCGTGGGGATAGCTTCCACAGAGCTCAGCGTCGGCTTCAGACTTGGGAAAGACGGTTTGGAGGCGGCTGCGCAGAAAGGAGAAGCGGCCGTGGCTGGTAATCCGCCCGTCCTGGCTTTGGGAACTGGCTGCCGTCGAGCGGTCGCCGTTGGTGTTCTTCGCAAGTGCCGCCGGGGCTCCGACCGCCACGGCGAGCAGCACGCACGCGGTGACCGTGGCTGTTCTGATCCTCATTCCATTGCCTCTCTGGTAGATGGTGGAGGCGAATGAGCAAGGTGGTACACCCCCCGCGGGGCGCCGTTCTATGGAGAGATCTCGGAACCGGGCGGATCAGCCAGCGAGGTATCTCGCCTGGATTCGCTCTACCGTGTTTTTGGTTCTGCCGGTCACGACGCCCAGCGCGCGCTCGACAGCGGTGAGATCGAGATCCGAGTCCAGAACGCCTGCGCTCGGTAGCCAGAAAAGCTCGCTCGTGGTGAACAGCAAGTGCTCTCCCGCCGGGGCCATGGCCAGGACGTCCTCGCGAGTCGGCTCAGCCGGTGGATCGCGCATGAACATGACCTGGAGCTTGCTTTCGATTCCTCCAACAGGGTGGGGGGGAAAGGCGTCATGTCCGCGACTGCGGTGACCACGCCGCTCGTGCGCAGCAGCGTCGGAACCGCGTAGCCCAGCGCGCTCTGAAGAGCGCTCTCGATGCCCGAGGCCAGCTCGCCGTCGGCTGGTCGACCCGTGGTGAAGACCACGTTCCCGCTGGCGAGAAAGGTGTCGGTCTCGCCAAGAACGAGCGACGTGAAGACCTCGATGAGTTCTGGCTTGGTCACACGATGACCACCGACATTGAGGCCGCGGAGGAAGGCAAAGATGGGCGTCACGCGCTGGAGCATAGGCGCGCATCCGACCTGCAGATGCGGAGATTCTTGCCTCAGGTGCCAAAATCCCCGCTCTCGCCGGCCGGCTACACCCAGGGACTATGAACTCGAGCCTGAGATCGTCAACGCTTCTCTCATTCGCCGCGCTGCTGCTCGTCGGCGCGGTACTGGTCGCAGGCTGCGGTGGGAGTGATGGCGATGGCTCGTCCGTGCCTGATCTCATCGCCGCCTTGCCGGAGGACGACGAACTTGGTCCGGGGTGGGATCGCATCACCGAGCCTCGCAGCGCGGAGGAGGCTGCGGCTTCCACGTTGTGTGAGGTTGACCTCAACGACGGGATGATCGAAGGCGCGAAGATCGACCTCGCTGACCCTGCCGACAACGGCGCCAGCATGTTCTTCCGCCGCTACGAGAGCAGTGACGCGGCAGGCGCGGCGCTTCAGGAGGCGGGCGATCTCATCGGCCGTTGCCCCGCGGACGCTCTTGGCCCCGACGTTACGTTCGACGTTGAGATCCTCCCCGCACCAGGGGCGGGAGACGAGGCAATCGCTGCGATCTTCTCGATTCCCGAGACGGTCGAGACCCTGGGTGAGGAGTTCGGCTGGACTCTTGTTCGCACCGGCGATGTCGTGCGCTCACTTCAGTACACGCCCTCTGAGGTCGGCTCGAACGTGGCCAGCGACCTCGACGCCCTCGCGAGAGCGGTCGGCGCTACTCAGTAGTCCTCGGCCGGCGAGGCCCAATAAGAGACCCGAGGCAACTCATCTAGAGGGTTAAAGCGCGCGGATCGCGTGCTCCGATAGACCGGTATGCGCGACATAGCTACGGTCTGTGAGAGCCTCGGTGTCCACGACGTCTTCGCTCTCAAACAGGTCGAACACGGCCAGCTCGTCAACTTGGCCGGACACGGCCGCGGTGCCGGCTGGGCCGGCAACGTCTCGGTCACCCCTGAGATGGAACCGCTGGTTGCCGAAGCGATGAATCAGGTTGGCCTTATCCGGGCCGAGGTGACCGATCGCCCGGTATTCGGTCCGTACTGGTCCGACAATGTCGCAGTTACCGCGATCGGTGACTTCGTCGTGGTGTTTGGCGGCGAAGGCGTCGACCGGGTGGATGACGACCTGCTCCTGGATGCGGCCGGGGAGATCACCTGGGACATTAGCGAGGTTCCCGCGGAGAAGCGGCTCGCGGACGAACTCGAGGTGATGACCGCCGCCTTGTCCGTAGCCTCTTTGGCCAGCGATTCTCAAGAGGTGTTTCTCCAAGGGCTCGCCGGTGTAGCGGCCCAAGCCCTGGCGTGCGAATTCTCCGCCATCGTCCTCAGCGCCGAGCCTCCGGTGGTCGTAATCGCCGACGCTGCGTGGCGGCCGCGCGCGACCGATCAAGAAGTCGCAACGGCGCTTTCGAGTTTCGTCGCGGTGACGCACGACGACGCCGTGTTCGAGCAGAGCGTCGAGGGCAGCCCGTGGTCGGTCCGACCGCTCACGTTTGACGACGGCATCGTCGCGCGCTGCGCCATCCCATTGTCCGGCGGCACCGACTCCGCGCACCTCGTGCTAGCCCATACCGAGATCGCTCCACGGGGCTTCACATCCTTGTGTCAGCGCGTCGCCGGCGCAATCAGCGAGCAGGCCAACAATCGCTTGGCTGAGATTTCCCGGAGGAGCGGCACGATTGCGGTGACCGGATGAGCGAACCGCCGTCCAAGCCTGCAACCTCTGAGACTTCAGGAGCCACGAAGTGGTTCGGCGTCGGGACCTCATCGGACCCTGATGGCTACAGGGCCGGCCTGGCGGCGGGTGCCGATGCCATCGTTGGAAAGGACGCCCGGCTGATCGTCGTTTTTGCATCACGACGTCATGACTTGGGTGCTGTGGTCGAGGGCGTCAAGGACGTTGCGGGACCGGTTCCCATGGTCGGTTGTACGACCGCCGGCGAAATCGCGACCGGCGAGGTTTCGGACCAGAGCATCGCCGTATCGGCGATGGGCGGCGAGGGCTTCTCCGTCGCCACCGCACATGCTTCAGGAGCCTCCGGCGATCTGTTCGCGGCCGGCGCGGGCGCGGCTCGCTGCATCGATCGAGTCTCCGACTCGCCTCACCGGGTACTGCTCATGCTGAGCGACGGTCTTGCCGGTGACCAGCAAGAAGTCGTTCGCGGGGCCTACTCCATTGCGGGTGCGGCTGTGCCGTTGGTGGGTGGATGCGCCGGTGACGACCTCGAGATGAAGCGGACGTCCCAAATCCACGACGGCGAGGTCTTCGAGGACGCGGTCGTCGCGGCGGCCATCGGATCGGACTCGCCGATCGGAATCGGTGTACGCCATGGATGGAAGCCAGTGGGCAACGAGATGTTGATCACGGAGAGCTCCGGTGTCTCTGTCCAGCGGATCGATCATATCCCCGCCCTCGACGCCTACCTCGATCGACTCGACGCGCCTGTGGAGGCACGTACCGACCCTGCTGCGTTTACCCGATTCGCACTCACACACCCCCTGGGAATTCTGCGACGTGGCGGGCAAGAGGTCCGATTCGTCAGTGGTGCCGACTTCGAGGAGCGGTCGCTGACCTGCATCGCGGAGGTGCCTGAAGGAGGAACGGCGTTTTTCATGACAGGCGACCAGCAGTCGGTTGTCGATGGAACCAGCGCCGCCTGTGCCGAGGCGCTCCAGCCCCTTGGCGGGCGCGAGCCGCTCGGCGTGATGGCGTTCGACTGCATCGCCCGCAGGGGCGTACTTGGAAACGAGGGCGTCGGCGATGAGATGCGGGCGATGGAAGAGCTCGCGTGCGGGGCTCCTGTCGTCGGCTTCTACAGCTACGGGGAGATCGCTCGCACCAAGGGCGTCCGTGGGTTCCACAACCAAACGCTGGTGGCGTTGGCGCTTTCCTAGGCGCCGACGGACTCCATGCGTCACGACGCTGAACTATCTGAGTTCCTTGCCGCTCTCGCAGCGTATGAGAGTGCGGACACGGCGCTTCAGAGCGGTCTGCTTCGTATCGCCGAGGTCTTTGATGCCGAGGTCGCCGCGCTGATCAGCGGCGGGTCCGTGCTCCGGTCATTTGGCTTTGCCCGCGACGATCAGCCCGAAGACGACCTGCTGAAGGTCGCCTTGGGTGAGAGCGCGAGCATCCCTATTCGGGATGTGGGTGAGTGCGCGGCGATCTCGGTGAAGGTCGCGGACGATCCCGACGCGAGGCTGGTCATCGCTCGCTCAGAGGAAGCCATCGGCGCTCGCGAAGTAACACCGCTCAAGTCGATGGGTCGCATCCTGATGTTGACCCTTCGCCTGCTGGGAAATGCCACGGCCGAACGCGAGTTACGCGAAATGACTGAGCTCCGCACGAAGGAGGCAGAGCGTCGCCTGGAGGCCCAGGTGCGACAGCGTGCGCTGCTGGAATCGCTGCTCGCGATCCAGCGCCTGATTTCCCATCGGCTGCCGCTGCAGGAGATCCTCGAGGCGGTCGCCGACGAGGCCAGGACACGCCTCGACGCCGACGCCGTGGTTGCGACGGTCGAGGGCGCGGATGGTGCGGAGGACATCTTCGCGAGTTCCGGCACGCCGGCCG
>CAMYIK010000144.1 GCA_947258365.1 uncultured Thermoleophilia bacterium
CAGCTTCTGGAGGCCGTGTGGGGATTTGAGCCTGCGCTGGATACCGGCCGCATCAAGGTGCACGTGCGGCGCATTCGGCAAAAGCTGGAGAGCGACCCATCGGCGCCGACATACATTCGGACCGTTCGCGGCGTCGGCTATCGCTTCGACGCCTAGGCGCGGCCTTACGAGGATCCCGCTGAGGCATCGCGGCCGCTATCCTGCACGCGAACTTCGGGCAGTTAGCTCAGCGGGAGAGCACTCGCCTCACACGCGAGGGGTCACTGGTTCGATCCCAGTACTGCCCATATGGCCAAGCGGAACAAGCGCGCGAAAGAAGAACGCCCGGAGATCCCGTGGCGCATCAAAATGCTGCTCGTCGGTGTCGTCCTCGGCCTGTTTTGGGGCACGCTCCTGTGGGTTATCGCGAGCCTCAGCAACGGTGACTTCGAGTTCTTCTCACTGGTCCTGACCCTCTTCGCGGCGGGTGCTATCGGCGGCGGCGTGGCGGCGATCTTCGGCACGTTCACCGCCAAGAGCAAGGGCGAGAAGATCTTCAAGTCGCCATACCGGAAGTACCGCCGCAGGAGCTAGTCATCGCGAGTCTGTCCGGCGATGGCGACAACCGGTCGGGTGCGGAACCTCATAAGCAGGTATCTTTGATTGGTGGCCGTGCTAAGCGGGGAGCTGGCGGTGCCCTGTACCCGCAATCCGCCTTAGCGGGGTCGAATTCCCGGTCGAGGGGCCAATCTGGCAGCCTTGGTCTCGCGCAAAGCGGTGTTGATGGTGAGGTCCTACTCGGTGGACGCCCGTGAACCAGGTCAGGTCCGGAAGGAAGCAGCCTTAAGCGGTTCCGTCCAGGCGCAGTGGGGTCACCTCGCCGGAGCTGGCGGCGTGAGTACTACTGTCGCGTGAGGTCTCAAAGCCGGGTGCACGGCCACATCTTTCTTTCTCATCGATGACTGACAGCGGCGCAAGCCTCTACAACCGTCACCGCCCCAGCGGATTCGACGACTTGGTTGGCCAGGACCACGTTGCGCGTGCCCTCACCAACGCGCTGTCCCGTGGCGCGCCGCCACGAGCGTTCCTCTTTTCAGGTCCGCGTGGCACCGGCAAGACCACGACGGCCCGCATCCTCGCGCGCTGCCTCACCTGTCAAAACAGCGACGGACCGACGGCGACTCCCTGCATGCAGTGCGACGCGTGCTTGAAGGTCGGTCGGCCGGACTGGTTGGACGTCGTGGAGGTGGACGCCGCGTCCAGCGCGCGCCGCATCGACGAAATGCGCGATTGGCTGGAGAGCGTGCGATATCCGCCGGTCTCGAGCCGTTATCGCGTCACGATCATGGACGAGGCGCACCAGATTCAGAAGGATGCGGCAAGCGCGCTGCTCAAGACCCTCGAGGAGCCACCGCCGCACCTGGTGGTGATTCTCTGCACCACCCACCCCTGGGAGATCATCGGAACGATCCGGTCCCGGCTGCAGCACTACGTCCTGCGTCGGCCGAGCGTCGTCGACCTCAAGACCGTGCTCAGCAAGGTGTCGGACCTCGAGAACATCAGCGCAACGCCTGAGGCGCTCGACCTGGTGGCGCGCGCTTCCGACGGTTCCTACCGTGACGGCCTCGGCCTGTTGGAGATGCTGTCGGCCTTCAGCGACGGAACGATCGAGGCTGATGACGTCATCAGCCTTCACGGCGGGGTCTCTCGCGAGAGTGTCGTCAATCTGGTCGACGCGATGGCGCGCGGTGACGCGGCCACGGCATTTGCCGAATTGGAAGGCGCGTTGGATGGCGGGGCCGATCCCGACCAACTCATGCGTGCCCTCGTAGCGCATCTGCGCCACATCCTGTTGCTCCAGCAAGGTGCCTCGCCGCGCGAGGAATGGGGCCTGACCGAGGACGATCTTGCGACCGTCACTGCCCAGGCAAAGAGCCTGAGTGACCAGCAGGTCATCATGGGGCTCGACCTGCTTGCGGATGCCCAGGTGCGTATCCGCCATGGCGGCGCCGACTCGCGGCTACAGCTCGAGCTCGTGGCGGCGAAGCTCGGACGCCCGGCTCTTGGTCCGGCGACTGTAGTTTCGCCCGCACGTGCCGCGACTCCGGCTTCTTCGAGTCCGCCGGCAGCGGAAGAACCATCACCACCGCCTCCGGATCCCGGTCCGCCCGCTGCTGCGGTTGAGACTCCGCCGCCTCGCGTCGCGACGGCCGCTCCCGATGAGCCTCCACCACCACCGCCCGAATCCGAGCCGGACTACGCGGAGGACCCGGGGCCCGAGGCGACATCGCCGGCGCCGGCTGCAGCACCGGGAGGCGAGATCTCATGGTCGGCCGTCATCGTGGAGCTGCAGGACCTCGCGCCGTCGGTCGCCGGGATTCTCCAGGGCGGGCGTATCTCTGAGGTCACAGACGGGGCGGTCACGATCGTGCTCCCCAATGAGACCCGCCGTACGATGTTGGAGCGGGGCGGCAACGCCGGGCGGGTCGCGCAAGTCCTTCAACGCCATGCCGGGGGACCCGTCGCGGTCAGCTACGAGGTGTCATCCTCGGAGGAGGAGGCCCCGGAGGCCGCTGAGGTCGCAGTTCCTCTTGCCGATGACGAGTTACACGACCGCCTGAAGTCGATGTTCAACGCAACGCCGGAGACCTAGGGGTCAAAGACCTAAGGTCAGAGACTGAGGACACATGGCTCAGAACCAAAAAATGCTCAAGCAAATGCAGAAGATGCAGGCCGACATGGCTCGCGTGCAGGCCGAGCTCCAAGAGGAAACCGTCGAGGCCGCGGCGGGCGGGGGCGCGGTCGTTGCCACCGTCACCGGTGGACTGGAGCTGGTCGGCGTGAAGATCGACGCCGCGGTCGTTGACCCCGAGGACGTGGAGCTACTCGAGGACACGGTGGTCGCAGCCGTAAATGAGGCCATGCGCAAGGCGCAAGAGCTTGCGAACAGCCGCCTCGGCTCGGTGGCCGGCGGGCTTTCGGGTCTCGGCCTGCCCGGGCTCTAGGATCCGCGCATCCTCACTCCTTCCATCGAGCGACTCGTTGGTGAGCTCGCCCGGCTACCGGGCGTAGGTCCTCGCACGGCCCAACGGCTGGCGTTTCACCTGATGAAGGCGCCTACGGCGCGGTCTCATGATCTTGCGGGCGCTTTGGTGGAGATGTCAGAGAGGCTCCGGCCCTGCTCCCAGTGCTTTAGCTTCGCCGAGGACGAGCTGTGCCCGATATGCGCCGACCCCCGGCGCGATCCCCAGACGATCTGCGTCGTGGAGGAGCCGTCGGCGATCTTGCCGATCGAGGCCACCCATGAGTTCCGTGGGCTGTACCACGTACTGGGCGGCGCGCTCTCACCAATCGATGGCGTAGACGCGGACGACCTGCGGATCGATGAACTGCTTGTGCGCATCACCCAAAACGGTGTTCGCGAGTTGGTCGTGGCGACCAACCCAACGATGGCGGGCGAGGCCACCGCGCTGTTCATCGCTGACCAGGTGAGCGGTGATGTCATCGTCACCCGGCTGGCCAGCGGCCTCCCTGTAGGTGCCGACCTGGAGCACGCGGACGAGTTGACCGTGGGTAGAGCTCTGCTGGGGCGCCGGGAGATGAAGGGCCAACCAACCGGTCCTTAGTCGTACCCTGGCGCACGAGAACGCTGCGCCCTACCGCGTCCTCGGTCGTCACGATGCCTCCGGCATCGATCCTCCTTCGCTCCCTTCGGTCGCCTGCGTCCTTGCAGGGCTTGGTTCTCGCGCCCCAGGGCACTGACACGGGCCGGTTGGCTGGCCCTGGGCCGCTCGGGCAGGAGCCCTAGGGCGCCTAGACCAAAGATCGCTTCAGGTAGGCGAGCGGCCTAACCGGGCGAGCGGCAGCGCTCCAGACGAGCGTGAATAGGCTCGCTCAACGATGGAGTCCACCGCCTCCGTGCCGATAACTGGGGAAATGGCCCCGCCCGAGCACAGCCCTGACGTGTCGTCGCTGCCCGCGATGGCGTACTTGACGAGCCTCTACCCGGCCGTCTCGCACACCTTCATCCAGCGCGAGGTGCTGGAGCTGCGCCGCCGTGGCGTCAGGGTCGAGACCTTCTCGATCCGCCCGGCTCCCGGTGAGCACCTGCTGTCAGAGCAGGACCGCGATGAGGCGGCTCGCACCTCAAACGTGCTGCCGGCAAGTACCAGGCGGCTCCTCTCAACGCAGCTGCGCAGTTTCATGCGGCGCCCGGGCCGATACCTGTCGACTCTGCGACGAGCGCTCTCGCTCTCCCCGGGTGGAGTTCGCGGAGGGCTGTGGCAGCTCTTCTACTTCGCAGAGGCCATGCTGCTCCACCGGATGCTCAAAGAACAGGGCATTCGCCACATCCACGTCCACTTCGCCAACGTTTCCGCGGACGTCGCGCTGTTGGTGACCGAGTACGCGGACCGACCCAACGACCGCTGGTCGTGGAGCTTCACGATGCACGGCTCCACGGAGTTCTACGACGTCGAACAGCACCGCCTGCGCCAGAAGATCGAAAGCGCGAGCGCGGTTGCCTGCATCAGCGACTTCACGCGCAGCCAGATGATGCGCAGCGTCGGCGGTGAGCATTGGTCGAAGCTCGGAGTCGTTCACTGCGGCATCGACCCGGATGTCTATGATGCCCCGCCCGCCACCGGCACGGCCGGCTCCCTCGAGGTGTTGTTCGTCGGGCGCCTGGTCGAGGCCAAGGGCACTGCGCTGCTGATCGAAGCGGCCGCCAAGGCTCGCGCCAAAGGGCGCGATGTGCGCCTTGTGCTGGTCGGCGATGGACCAGATCGTTCCCGCCTCGAGGCACTCGTGCGTCGTCGTGGGATATCCGACCACGTCCAGTTCGCCGGCGCGGTTGGTCAGGATCGAATTCAGTCCTACTTCGTGTCAGCCGAGGCTCTTTGTCTGCCGAGCTTCGCCGAGGGTGTCCCGATCGTCCTGATGGAGGCGATGGCGATGCGCCGGCCGGTCATCACCACTCGAATCATGGGCATCCCCGAACTCGTCGAGCACGAAGTCTCGGGCCTTTTGGTTCCCCCCGGGCGCATCGACGAGTTGCGCGACGCGCTCGTGACGTTGGCAGACGATCCGGAGCTGCGCACCTCATACGGCGAGGCGGGTCGAGCGAAGGTCCTCGAGGAGTTTCGTATCGACGCGTCGGGGCGCGCGCTCGAGGAGTTTCTCGCTACGAAGATTTCGGCGCGGTAACAGGCGGCGACAGGTGGCTCCGGTCCGAGTCTCGCGCCGCCCCCGGCGCCCAGATTCGGCGCGATACGGCTCAATGCAGGCAATAACGCCAAGACCGCCGATAGTAGGCGCCGAAAACCGCGAGAAATCTCTAGTGCGCCGCCCTGAACGAGTGGGTAGAACAGCGCTGGATACCCACTTTCAACCCCTACCTTCGCTCAATTGTAGTTTATGGCGGTGTGTGGCGTTGTTAGGGGCGACGGCGAAATGCCGTCGTATTCGGGTGGGACATGGACGTCCCTGGTTGGCCCGGATTCGAACCCACGAGGAAGACATGACGTCGCTTCATCTCAGTTTCACCGATCTCACCCGCAGTGAGTCGGAGTCGCCCGTTCCCACGTCGGGCACTCATGGCGCGCCGGCAGTGGCGGGTGCCCGATGATCCAGACGCTCACCACCGTGGGCCTCGCTGCCGCCGCGACCCCGGTCGCGCTCGGTTGGTCGGCCTGGCTTGTCGCCGCGACCGCGGGCGCGAAGTCGAAGGTCGCAACGGACAAGATCGACACTGACGCCGAGTCGAAGATCGCCGTGGTCATCCCCGCGCACAACGAGGTCGACGCCCTTCCCGCCGCCGTCGCGAGTCTCCGCAAAGGCCGCGGCTCCGACGTCTTCTCGCGCGTCATCGTGGTTGCCGACAACTGCACGGACGAGACCGCCGAGCTTGCGCGCTCCTTGGACTGCGAAGTCATTGAGCGTCACGGTGACCCTCGCGGCAAGCCCGCAGCTCTTCGCGTTGCTCTCGAGACCTTGGCGCAGACCAGCGACGACATCGACGGGTTCTTGATTCTCGACGCCGACTGCGAGGTGTCGCCGAACCTCGCTGGTGAGCTTGCCGGCGGACTTGCAGGTGGCGCCCAAGTACTCCAGTGCGCCTACGAGCTGACAGGAGACGGCGACGGTGTAGCAACCCTGTCCCGATGGGCTTTCTCGTTGAAGAACGTCGTCCGGCCTCGTGGTTGGGATCGGCTCGGCGTCAGCAGTCAGCTCTTTGGCACCGGTATGTGCTTCAGCCGGGAGTTGATGGACCGGGTTCAGTTCTCAGACCATCTGGTCGAGGACGCGCTTCTCAGCTGGCAACTCCTCGAAGACGGAGTGCGGACGCGGTTCATCTCCAACGCAACGGTGACCTCTCCCGCAGCACGGGATCGCGACTCTATGACCGTCCAGAGGCAGCGCTGGGAAGGTGGCCAGCTGCGGCTGCTCAAGGCCCTGCCGCGACGCGTCGGAC
>CAMYIK010000145.1 GCA_947258365.1 uncultured Thermoleophilia bacterium
GTTCCGAATCGCGACACCCATACGCGAGGCGATGCCCGCGTGATCGCGCCACACGCGCCGGCGGCTGCCGGGCACGCGGTCGATCACGTACGGAAGAGGAAGACCGAGTGAGTCGGCGCGACGAGAAAGCGGGGTGGTCAGCAAGCCTCCGAGGGATGCCGGCTGGGTGCCGAGCAGCTCAGCGAGCTGCACCGAGTCGATGCGACCGATCTGGCCGAGCGGCTGGAAGAGCCGCTGCGCGCGCCGAAGGACCTCATCGCTGAGCCCCTGGGCGAAGTCGCGACAGGTTTCGGGTGTGTAGAGCGGATCGGCGTCGCTGACGACAGGCCGCTTCGGCGCCTTCTTTGCTTTGCGCTTCGGCGCCGCGGCCTTTTCTGCTGTGGCGGTTGCGGTCGCATCCGCGGCGCTTGGCGTTGCGGCGACGGTCGGCTGTGGAGCCGGGGCGGCCTCGACGACCGGAGCAGATGCCTCCGCGGCCTCTTTGGCCGGCGCGGGGGTGATGATGGTCTCAGCGGCTTCCGCCTCGCGGCGGGAGGAGCGCGCGAGCGCTCCGAAGACGATCGCGAGCACACCAAAGATGAGCGCGGCGGCGATAGCCGTTGCGACAGGCCACTCCGTTACGCGATCACCGATTCCGGACGCCGTAGCGGGGCTCGCACCAACCACTGTAAGACTCACGGCGCCAAACAGGATCGCACCACGCTTTCGCGCGGCCCGTTGGTATGTCACACCCTGCTGCAGCTTGCCCACGGCCCTCTCCTTGTCTGCGGGTCGCTCGATATGGGGAGGTGACGCCACAAGCATCGCTCTATTCGGTCACCTGGGCACCTAATCGTTCGGACAGTACGGTTATGAATCGGCTTTTGAGGGGCATTTCCTTACAGCCTGACCACGGACTGCTGGCATCGCGTCAAGCGTAGACTGCATGAGCGGTGTCGCGTCCCAACATTTTTTCACGGTCAATAGAGATCTCCGCAGGCGCGGACGAGCTGTACGAGTTCCATCTCGATACACGCAACGCGCCACTGATCTCCCCTCCGGGCGCGAGTTTCCTCGCCATCGAGGGCGACTTTCCCGTCACGGCGGGCGCACGAGTCACCCTGCGGGTCCGTCAGTCCCCGATCCCGTTCGCGCAAACCTGGGTGGTGCGCATCGATGAGCTGCAGCCAGGCCGTCTGGTCGTGGACGTGGCGGAGCGATCCCCTTTTGCCGAGTGGCGGCATGAGCATCGCTTTGCGCCCCTCGCCGACCAGCGCACCCTGATGACCGACCACATCGAGTACCGACTTCCTGGCGGACCACTCGGCCGACTGGCCAACCATTTCTTCGCCCGCCGCCAACTCGAGGCGATGTTCGAGGTACGACACGCTCGGACCAAAGCCCACTTCGAGGGCAGCTTGTGAGAGCTGTCGTGGCGCCGGAGCCGGGGGGTCCCGACGCGCTGCGCCTCATCGAGCTTCCCACGCCGGCTCCCGCCGCTGGAGAGGTCCTGCTCGCCGTAGAGGGGGCCGCGCTCAACCGCGCCGACATCCTCCAGCGTGAGGGACGCTACCCGCCCCCGCCCGGCACTACCGACGTCCTTGGGCTCGAAGCCTCGGGAACGGTCGCTGAGGTCGGCACCGGCGTCTCAGACTGGGGGGTCGGCGACCGTGCCATGGCTTTGCTGGCAGGTGGCGGTTACGCGGAACGCGTCGTCGTGCCGGCGCCTCAGCTCATGTCGATTCCCGATGGGATCGACACCGTGAGTGCCGCGGCGATACCTGAGGTGTTTCTGACAGCGTGGATGGGCCTGCGACATCTGGCCGGCCTGAGCTCGGGTGAAACCGCCCTGATTCACGCGGGAGCCAGTGGCGTCGGCACGGCCGCGATTCAGGTCGCCCGCGAACTCGGCGCCCGCCCCATCGCGACGAGCCGCTCAGCCAAACGCCTCGCGCCGGCACGCGAGCTCGGGGCGGTGCCCATCCAGGCGACAGACGGTGCGTTTGCCTCGGCGGTGCGCGAGGTTACATCCGATCATGGCGTGGACGTGATCCTGGATCTGGTCGGCGCGGCATACTGGGACGAGAACGTCAAGGCGCTCGCGCGCGGCGGCCGCATCGTCATTTTGAGCCTCACCTCCGGCGCGAAGACCGAGGTCGACTTCAGCCGGCTTCTGCCCAAACAAGCCACGGTCTATTGCGCGACGCTTCGCGCGCGCAGCGTCGACCAAAAAAGGGCGCTGATCGATGAGTTCGGCCCCTGGGGGCTCCCCCGCCTCCATGACGGCAGGATGATTCCCGTGATCGACAGCGTTTTCGCCCTGGAAGACGTCGAGAAAGCCCACCGGAGGATGGAGAGCGGCGAACTCGTGGGGAAAGTACTGCTGAGCACAGCCTCAGCGGGCCCTTCTTAGTAGACGTTCAGCCGGGGTCATGCGGTACGGTGGGACCCGGCCGTTCACTCCACTTTCTGCAGGAGACCTTTGTGCTGAAAAAGCTGATCTTTCTCATCGCGATCGGAGCGCTGGCTTACTGGCTGGTGAAGGATCGTCTCGGCGGCGAGCCGGACGAGTTCATCTTCACCGAAGAGCCCCCGCCCGGCCCGGCCGACGCCGCCGCTGAGGCGCCACCGGCCGCTTAGCGACCTCGATGAGCCTCGGCGTCTCCGAGGGCGACTCGCGCGCGATCAACGCGCTCGACGCCGAGGTTCGTGTTACCGCCGAAGCCCTTGGCGCAAGTCTTGTGGGCCGACTCGTGGAGTTGGCCCCGGGGCTTACGCGCGACGGGGACGAAATGTCGCCGTCCGCGGAGTTGGTCGCTTTGAGCTTGGACAGGGAGCAAACCCCTGATCCGATTTCACTCGTCGCCTGTCTGGGAGCGCACCGCGCCTATGTCGAGCGGCGGGGCAATCCGGATGGAGTCAGTCTGGGTGCGCTAGCGCTCGCGAGGCTCCTGGTTTGGGCCACGCGGGCCACCATGATCGGCCCCGCTCCTGAGGTTGTCTGGCTGGGGCCCGGGGCACGCCGACCTGCGGCCGCGCCGGATCAGTTCATCATCGTCGCGAAAGCTCGAGCCGCCGTATCCAGCGGTCAACGCGAGGCCGTGGCCGAAGCGCTCGTCAGAGAGCGCCGGCCGGACTAGTCCAGGTAGTTGCGAAGCCCCTGGCTGTCGCGGTAGCTCTTCAACTTCGCAAGCGTCTTCGACTCGATCTGACGGATCCGCTCACGCGTAACGCCAAAGCGACGACCGATCTCCTCCAAGGTGCGCGGCTCTTCCCCGCGGAGCCCGAAGCGGAGCTCGAGGACCTTGCGCTCGCGGTAGCTTAGCCCGTCGAGGACCTGAGCCAGGTCCTCGCGTTGGAGTAGGTCGCCGACGGCCTCTGACGGCGCGACGATCGCCTTGTCTTCGAGCATGTCGCCGAGCTCGGAGTCGTCCTCCTCGCCAACAGGGGTCTCCAGGCTGATCGGCTCTTGGGCGACCTTCTGGATCTCGCGGACGCGGTCTTCGGTCATCTCCAACTCTTCGGCGATCTCCGCGATGCTCGGCTCCCGACCGAGTTCCTGCAGCAGCTGACGCTGCACGCGAGACAAGCGGTTGATGGTCTCGACCATGTGAACCGGAACGCGAATCGTCCGCGCCTGGTCGGCGATGGCGCGGGTCACCGCTTGGCGGATCCACCACGTGGCGTAGGTCGAGAACTTGTATCCGCGCCGGTAGTCGAACTTCTCGACTGCCCGAATCAAACCCAGGTTCCCCTCTTGGATCAGATCAAGGAAGGACATCCCGCGGCCCGAATAGCGCTTCGCAACCGACACCACCAAGCGCAGATTCGCCTCGATGAGCTGCTGCTTGGCGCTCATATCGTTGCGCTCAATGCGCCTCGCGAGCGAAACCTCCTCGGCTGCGGTCAGCAACGACACGCGGCCGATCTCGCGCAGATACATCCGCACCGAGTCGTTCGACGCGGCTTTGAAGGTGAGGTCGAGCTGGGAGTTGGCGCCACTCTCAGAAGGCGCGTCCGTGACGACGTCGATGCCGTACTCCGAGAGCGCTTGGAGCAGCGCATCTTGCTGCTCGTCGCCGAGGTTTGCCGCCTCGATGACCTCGGCGATGCGGTTAAGGGTTACCGACCCCTGCTCGCGGCCCTCGTTGAGGAGCACCTGGACATCTTCGCGGGCGGCGATCGTCGAGGAGCTCATTCGTCACCTCGCAGGCGCGCGCGCAATCCGCTCTGGAGCTGAAGTGCCTCGAGCAGGCCCGTCTCATCGCCCTCGGAGCGCGCTGTCGAGATGCGGCGCTGAAGCTCATCGAGCTGCAGTCGGTAGACCGCCTCTTGCACCTCTTCGTTGTTTGGCTCGTGATCCGCCTCAGCCCGGAGCGCCGTTCCAAGACCAGCTACCTCTGCCGGCCACTGATCCACGCCCGTTCCCGAGGTTACGAGCACAAACACCTGCCGGTGCTCAGGCTCATCGAAGACCTCTGGAGAGAGAGTGTCCAGGTGAGCACTGCGGATCTCGGCGCTCGCGGCGAGCCCAAGTGACAGGACTCGTCGCTCCAGGGCCCCCCGCGGGGAAAGCTCGATAACCCTGTTTGGGGCCGATGTTTCGCCGCCGGGAGCCGCGCTTCCCAGCGCGCCACGGAGCCGTTCCTCCAGGCTTCTGGAAAGACCAAGCTCGCTGGTAGCAACCCGCACCGCCTCGTCTCGCTCAACCGAATCCGGCAATCCGCGCAGCAGATCTGTGATCTCCCCCAGTGCGCGATCACGCTCTCGCGCTGAAGCGCCCGCTCGGGCCGCCCTTGCGCGGATGAGGCAAGTTACCAGAGGCTCGGCGTTGTCGATTGCCTGTTTCAGCTGGGCACGCCCGTCTTCAGTCCCACCGAGCTGGCCAGGATCGACGCCCTCCGACAGCTGGACGGCCGAGAGCGCCAGAGGTACCCCTCGCGCCGCCTCGGCGGTACGCCAGGCGGCCTGCTCGCCGGCCTGATCGCCGTCAAAGCACACGCGCACCTCGCCCACCGAACGCCGAAGCGTCCGGAGCTGCTCTGTGGTCAGCGCCGTGCCCATACATGCAACGGCGGCATCAACTCCCGCTGCGGCCATGCCCATTACATCGGTATATCCCTCCGCGACCACAACCCACCCCTGACGAGAAGCGCTCGACCGGGCAAGTTCCAGGCCATAGAGGAGGTGGCGCTTGCGGAACTGAGGCCCTTCGGGAGAGTTGACGTACTTGGCGCGCTGATTGGGGTCCAACGTGCGTGCGCCGAAGCCTTGCACCCGCCCTCGGGCGTCGGCGATCGGGAACATGATGCGCGAGAAAAAGAAGTCCCTCAGCTGCCCGCCCCGGGCACTTGCGAGACCCGCGTCCTTGAGATCCTGCTGCCCGAATCCTCCCTTTGACGCACGCTGGATCAGCGCGGTGCCACTGGAGGGGGCGTAGCCGATGCGGAACCGGCGCAGCAGTTCCTCTTCGAACCCGCGCCCGAGCAGGTACTCACGCGCCTGCGCGGCTTCCTCAGCCTTCCAGAAGTACTCCACGTAGTAGCTCGCCGCGCGATCCAACAGCTCGCCCCGCTGACGGACTGCCTCGCGTTGAGCTTCCTCTCGCGGTGAACTCTCGGCGTACTTGACCTCAATTCCGAAGCGTTCGGCGAGCAGCTCGATCGCCTCACCGAAGTCGCTGGCTCCCTCGATCTCCTGAGCCCAGTCGAGTGCGTCCCCGCTCTCGTGGCAGCCAAAGCAGTAGTAGCGCGACTCATCCGGCAGCAGACAAAACGACGGCGCAGTCTCATCGTGGAAAGGACAGGGGCCCCACCACCGTCCACCTCGGCGCACAAGCTGGATTCGGTCGCGCACCAACTCGGGAAGTGACGCGGCGTCGCGCACCTCGTTAACGGTGTGATCGGAGATCCGGGGCATCGTGGAAAGTCTGACAACTGGACGCGAGATGCGTCTAGAGCAGTCCCTCCATGGGCATGAATGTCTCGCGGTAGAGGCGCATCGCGTAGCGATCCGTCATACCGGCGACATGATCGGTGACTCGAGCGATCTCATCTGCCTCCGGTGAGGGTGGCAGCTCCTCTGGGTGCTCCAGGAACCACTCAAACAGCGACGTCACGACCTGCGCCGCGCGCTCCGCCTCCGCCCGCGCCGCCGGCCCGAGATAGACGCGGTCGAACATGAACTTCCGCAGGCGCAGAAACGCCATGCCGATCTCCCGCGACTGGCGGATCTCGTCACTGTCGCGGCTGCTGTCCACGATGTCGGCCATCAAGGTGTTGAGCCGCTCCGAGCCGGTTGTCCCAAGAATCGCGATTTCGTTTTCCGGCAGCTCCTCGGCCGTGATCGCCTCCGCGCG
>CAMYIK010000146.1 GCA_947258365.1 uncultured Thermoleophilia bacterium
GACGTACCCCTCGAGAACGATCTCCGACTCGGCGGGTACCTCGACGTCGATGGTTCGGCACTTGACCATCTCGACGCTTTTGCCCCGCAAGAACCCCGCGAACACCATTTCGTCCAGATGGGGTGGAAGGGGGGCGGTGGCCGTGTAGGTCGTCGCGGGGTCCGTGCCGAGTGCGATGGCGACTTCGACCTTGCCGTCGGAGTCGGTGAGGTGCGCCGCGCCGTCCTTGTGGATTTGCCAATGCATCATCGCGGTGCGCGAGTCGATCTTCTGGATGCGATACATGCCGCAGTTGCGCACGCCGGTCTCCGGGTCCTTGCTGAAGACCAGCGGCAAGGTGATGAACGGCCCGCCGTCGTTCGGCCAGCAGGTGAGGATCGGCAGCAGATCGAGGTCGGGATCCTCGAGCCACACCTGTTGAGAGGGCGCGTCGCGGACGATCTTCGGTGAGAACGCGGCGAGCTCTCGCAGCTTCCCGAGGGCTTTGACCTTGTCCACGATGCCCTGGGGCGGCTGAAAATCCATGATGTCCTGGATCCGCTCGCCGATGGCGTCGAGGCTCTCGGTCCGAAGCGCCGCGTTGTTCCGGGCTTCGGATCCGTACTGGTTGACCAGTACGGGCAGCTCACTGCCGCGAACATTGTGGAACAGCAGTGCCGGCCCGCCCGCCTTGACGACACGGTCGGTGATCTCGGTGATCTCGAGGTGTGGGTCGACCTCCGCCTGGATCTCGACGAGCTCACCCATCGTCCGAAGGGTGTCGATCCATCGCCGCACGTCGGTGCTCATGTCATTGCCTCGGTCAGCTGATCGCGGGTTTCCGGGTGGGATTCGGCGAGGGCGTTGATCGGGTCGCGATCTCCGTCTCGAAGTCGCGCCACGGCGGCAGCGAGCCGCTCGCGCGACTCATCGGGCTCCCCGATGGCCCCGGCTGTGGCCGTCCAAAGCGGAGCGATCGTCTCGCGCTCACCGTCGGCGACCAGCGCCGAGCTGAGGGCGATCAGGCGGGACAGGGCGTCGATGGCCCCGAGGTCGCCTGCTTCCGCCACGCGCACAAGTCCGCTGGCGTAGCAGTAGTCACCGGCCAATAAGCGCGCGTCGGCGTCATCCGAGCTCGAAAGGCGTGGCCGGCCGTGATGAAGCAGGAAGCCTTCGAGAATGAGATCCAATCCGTCGGCGTGAGCGGCGAGCCGTTTCGCCCCAAGGGGCGCAAGCACATGGGGCGGGTGAGGATCGGTGAGCGTCAGCGGCAGGGCGCAGTCCGCGAGAGGTGAGGTCATACGGCTGCCGCCAGCGCGTCGCGCGTCATGGCGATATGCGACTCGTGGTGCGCCAGGCCGACGAACCACGCCTCGAATTGACTGGGCGGTGGGTACACGCCCGCGTCGATGAGCTTGCGCGCGAAGCTCGCGAACGCCTCGGTGTCGCTGGCCGTCGCAGATGCGTAGTCGGTCACGGGCTGGTCGGTGAAGAAGGCAGTGAGCATCGCCCCCACGCGGTTGACCACCACTGGCGCCCCGGAGTCGATGATCGCCTCCTCGAGGGCGGCGCTGGTCTGCTCCACCTGCTCGTAGACCCCGTCGCGTGCCAGCTCGCCCATCGCGGCAAGGCCGGCCGCGGTGGCCAGAGGGTTCCCGGAGAGGGTGCCCGCTTGGTAGCACGGGCCCTCGGGCGCGAGCACCTTCATGATGTCGCGCCTGCCGCCAAACGCTCCGACCGGCAGACCGCCGCCGATCACCTTGCCGAGACACGTCAGATCAGGCGCCACGCCGTAGCGCTCTTGCGCCCCACCACGGGCAACGCGGAATCCGGTCATGACCTCATCGAAGATCAGCAGAGCTCCGGTCGCGTCGCAGGCGTCACGCAACGCGTCCAGGTAGCCCGGCTGGGGTGGGACGACCCCCATGTTTCCGGCAACCGGCTCGACGATGATCGCCGCCGCTCCGTCAAGCCCGGCCCTGGCGGCCGCGGGATCGTTGAACGGCACCAACCGCGTGGTGGCTGTCGCGCCCTTCGGCACGCCGGGGCTGTTTGGCACACCCAAAGTCGTGGCGCCGCTGCCGGCCTCGGCCAGCAGCGGGTCGAGAGCACCGTGGTAGCCGCCGATCGTCTTGACGATCGCCTCTCGGCCGGTTGCCGCGCGGGCGACCCGCAGCGCTCCCATCACAGCCTCGCTGCCGGAGCTGGTCATGCGGAGTTGCTCGATGGACGGCACCGCTTCACAGACGGTCTCGGCGAAGACGATCTCTCGCTCGGTGGGTGCGCCGAAGCTGGTTCCGTCCGGCAACACCGCCCGGACAGCATCGATTACCGCCGCTGGTGCGTGGCCGAGCATCGCCGGGCCCCAGGTGCCGAGGTAGTCGACGTACCGATTGCCATCGACGTCCCAGACGTAGGCGCCTTCGGCTCGAGCGATGAACAGCGGCTCTCGTCCGATGGACGACATGGCTCGCACCGGCGAATTCACGCCACCAACCAGATGGCGCTGGGCGCGCGCGTAGAGCGCGCTACTGGTGGCGGTGTTCACCAACGGGGCAGTGGGTCACCGGCCAGCGCGTTTGTCTCCCACTCGGTGTACTCCGGGGTGTAGTAGACGAGCCGGATCTTCTTGAACTCGTAGGTGGAGTAGAGCACCGCTCGATCGTCCGGCGCGGCGTACCCGACCTCCTCAGCGATGGCGGCGATCGTCTCCTCACATGCGTCCTTGGAGCGCGCGTGAACCATCGTGAAGATGCTGTATGGCCAATCGGGATATGTCGGGCGTCGGTAGCAGTGCGAGACCGCGGAAAAGGACGCCATCTGCGGTCCGATCTCCTCGAGCTCCTCTTCCGGGACTCGCCACACGGCCATGCCATTAGCGCCGAAGCCGGCGCGGCGGTGGTTCAAAACGGCGGCGAATCGGCGCATGTATGAGCGCTCACGGAACGTCTCGGCTTCGGCGAGTAGCTGATCCGCGTCGATGCCCGCCGCATCGGCCCAGACGTCGAACGGACGCTGGGTTACCGGGAGATCGCGCTGCAGGATCTGGATGAAGCGCTTGTCGTGCTCGGTGGGAAGCTGGCCGTCACCGCGCTGCGGCGGCGGCTTGGGGGTCTCGCGCTTGGTGTTCGCGCCCTCGCCCTTCATGTCGAGCTGGACGTTGATCTTGAACAGCTTCAGCGTCGGCATGTTGCGCATGGAATCGGCGCCCGTAGCCTCGGCCAACAACTCGAGGGTGCCCTCCAGCCCGATCTTCGACTCGGGTTCCACCGCGAGCGTGAACCAGAGATTGAAGTGATGGGTACGGCGGTAGTTGTGACTCACACCGGGATGGCCGCCGATGATGCTGGCGGCCTCGAACAGGCGATCCTCGGGGTAGGCCGCCGCGACGAGGCTGCTGGTGTAACCGAGCGCCCGGGTGTCGAAAATGGCCGACAGCTGGCGGATGATCTCCGCCCCCTTGAGACGTTCGACCCGATCCATGACCTCGGCTTCGCCCATGCCGATCTTCTTGCCGACGTCCGCGTACGGCGTGCGTGTCAGCGGCAACCCCGCCTGAAGGGCGTCGAGCAGCTCGCGATCGACGTCGTCGGGCTTGTAGTTGGTGCGCTTAGCGGCTGTGGTCGTCATGAGGATTCCTCCGTCAGCCAGCCTGCTACCTGCTGCGCGTAGTAGGTGATGATCAGGTCGGCGCCCGCACGACGAATGGCGGTCAGGGTCTCGAGGGCGGCGCTGCGCTCGTCCAGCCACCCTCGTTCGGCGGCCGCTTTGAGCATTCCGTACTCGCCGCTGACTTGGTACGCGACGACAGGAACATCGACAGCTTCACTCGCTGCGGCGATCACGTCCAGATACGGGCCTGCAGGCTTAACCATGATCAGGTCGGCGCCCTCGGCAACGTCCTGGGCGATCTCGCGTTGCGCTTCGCGACTGTTGGCGGGGTCCATCTGATATCCGCGACGATCTCCGAAACCCGGCGCGGACCCCGCGGCCTCCCGGAAGGGCCCATAGAACGCTGACGCGTATTTGGCGGCGTAGCTGAGGATTCCGACGCCGGTGAAGCCGTGGTCATCGAGCCCCTCGCGGATCGCGGCGACCCGGCCGTCCATCATGTCGCTCGGTGCGACGAGGTCTACCCCGGCTTCCGCGTGGCTGACCGCGGTACGGGTGATCAGCTCCAGGCTGGCGTCGTTGTCGACGTCGCCGTCGACGATGACCCCGCAGTGCCCGTGATCAGTAAAGGCACACAAGCAGACGTCGCTGATCACGACCATCTCAGGTACCGCCGCCTTGATCGCGGCGATCGCCTGCTGGCCCGGCGCGCCCTCGCGGTATGCGTCGCTTGCGATCTCGTCCTTCTCATCGGCCAGGCCGAACAGCAGAACCGCCGGTACGCCAGCCCCGTAGGCGCGCTCCGCGGCCTCTGCGGCACGGTCAGGAGAGAGCCGGCTCTGACCGGGTAGGGCGTCGATGGGTTGCGTAACGCCCTGACCGCTCACGACGAACAGCGGCAGGATGAGCTGATCGGAGCTGAGGTGGGTTTCGCGCACCATCCGGCGCAGCGTCGCCGTGCGTCGATTGCGCCGCGGTCGTACGCGCGGAAAGCCGCGCGTTTCGGAGCCGATTGAGGTGCTGCTCATTCCGGGAATAGCTTACTGCGCCGCCCTGGGTGCGATCGTCCCCCCTGTGGCGTAGCCGGACTGTCACGATGGGGAAATGGACCCGATCTCTTCAGCGGTGGTTTTTGGCGCCCGAAACGTCGGGCGGGCGGTAGTCGCGAACCGGCTGGATGCGGGGTGGGGCACCGTTGCGATGGTGCGCACGGAGGCCACCGCCGATGCCGTGCGCCAGAGCCACCCGGGTGCCGAGGTGCTGATCGGGGACGCCTCGGTGGCTGTGGACGTCGAGAAGGCGCTTGCGCGCGCGGCGGAGATCGGCAACGTCAGCCTGGTCGTCAATGCCATCACCGCCCCACCGCGCGACGACAGTTTTGGTGGTGGACCCATCGCCGACGCGCCGGAGGGTCGCCTCGAGAGCTGGATGGACGGCTTCCTCCCGATGGCCTGGCAGATCATGCGGCTCGGGGCTCGCAGTCTCCGCGAAAGCGGTGGCGGCACACTGGTCCAGGTTGCTGGAGGCTCCGCCCGTAGGGCTTTCGCGGGCCGAGGGCCCTGGGGCGCGGCGCAGCACGCGACGAGGGCCCTCGTCCACTCCCTGGCCGCCGAGTCTCGCGAGCACGGCGTGCACGTCGCGCTATTGGTCGCAGACGGGTACGTGGAGACCGAGCGCCGCCCGCTCGGTGACGATGATCCGCGCGGAATCCTGCACCCCGACGATCTCGCGGGCGCGGTCGCGTACCTCTACGAGCAATCCCCCCGCGGCTGGACTCATGAGATGACCCTCACACCCTCGCTGGAGCCCTGGACCCCGTAGAGCACCCCCTCAGCCCACGGGCTCTGCTGTCGGTGTACGCGCAGGGCTGGTTCCCAATGGCGCGCGACGGCAGCCCGGAGGAGATCGCGTTCTACGAGGCGGATCCTCGGGCGATCCTGCCTCTCGAAGACTTTCGGGTGCCTCGCTCCGTGCGGCGCGCGCTCGCTCGCACGAGTTTCGAGATCCGTGTCAGCTCGGCATTCGATGAGGTGGTCGTGCGCTGCGCGGAGCCCCGTGGTGGCGGGGTGTGGCTGAGCCCGCCGCTCATCGCCGCCTACGGCGAGCTTCATCGAGCGGGTTTCGCCCAGAGCGTCGAGTGCTGGGCCGACGGCCGGCTCGTCGGCGGCCTTTTCGGCGTCGCGCTTGGGCGGCTGTTCACCTCCGAGAGCATGTTCCATAGCCGATCCGACGCGGGCAACGCGGCGCTCGTTGGCGCCCACAGGATCCTTGGTGAGCGGGGGGTCACGCTCTGGGACGTTCAGGTGGCGAGTCCCCACGTCGCGCGGTTCGGCGCGCGCGAAGTCACCGCCGCGGAGTATCGAGAACTACTGGCGCCAGCGCTCGCGGGCGGCTTCTCGCCGGCCTTTGCTTAGGTCGGCTCTAGGCCCGTACCCGTCGGTGGATCGAGAGGCCTGAGAGCAACCAGACCGCGATCGAGGATGCCGCGACGATCCCCAAGGTCCACCAGAAACGTCCAGGGATGGCGGGCTCGATCAGCAGAGTCTGAAACGACTCGAAGATGGGGGCGATGCCCACGGTCTGAAGCGCAGTCTCCAGGTGTCCATCCAGCGGAACGATGCCGAGGAAGATCAACGGTAGTCCGAGCATGAGCGTGATCAGCAGCGCGCTTCGTCCGTCGCGAGCGAGCGCTCCGATCAGGGCTCCGATCGCTCCGAAGAACAGGCCCGCCAGTCCCA
>CAMYIK010000147.1 GCA_947258365.1 uncultured Thermoleophilia bacterium
GGGCCTACGCCCACCTTCGACATGTCCGACCTCTTCGAGGCCTTCGGCGATCGATTCGGCCCTGGCCGCGACGAGCCCGCCTCGCGAGGAGAGGACATCACGGTCGAGGTGCGGATCACCTTCGAGCAGGCGATGCAGGGCGCGACCGTCGCCGTCTCCATCGACAAGCGGGAGACCTGCAGCCAGTGTCGTGGCTCTGGTGCTACGCCCGGCAGTGACACGACGCTCTGTCCCGACTGCAGCGGCCGTGGAACGGTGGGTCGTGGACTCGGCCCGTTCCAGATGCAGCAGACCTGCCGTACCTGCGCCGGGCGTGGAATGGTCATCGACGACCCCTGCCCGACATGCTCCGGCGTCGGCAGCAAGCAGGAGCGCAAGCGGTACAATGTCAAGGTTCCTCCTGGAGCGAAGGACGGTACGAAGGTCCGCCTGGCGGGCAAGGGCCACGCCGGCCCGCCGAACACGCCCCCCGGCGACCTGTTCGTGCTCACGCGAGTGACGCCGAGCCGGGTCTTCCGCCGCGAAGGCAACAATCTGGCGATCGAAGTCCCCGTCACGTTCGCCGAGGCCGCGCTCGGGGCAAAGGTCGAGATTCCGACCGTAGATGGCAACCTCAAGCTGACCGTGCCGGAAGGTAGCCAAGATGGTCGTGCCCTGCGCGTTCCTGGCAAGGGCGCCCCGATTCTCAACAGCAACGGCTCACGCGGCGATCTGATCGCGCGGCTGAAGGTGATCGTTCCTGGCGGACTCAACAAGCGTCAGCGCGAGGCACTTGAGAAGTTCGCCAACCTCGATCAGCGTGACCCTCGGGCCGCGCTCTTCTCCTAGGCAGGGGCGGGAATGGCTGACGACAGGCCCGTCTACATGATCGGAATCGCCGCGGAACTCGCGGGGATGCATCCCCAGACGCTGCGCGTCTATGAGCGTCGCGGCCTGGTTGCTCCGAAGCGAAGCCCGCGTGGAACGCGGCTGTACTCCGAAGCAGACGTCCAACTACTACTGCGTATCCAGGATCTCTCCGAAGAAGGCTTCAACCTCACCGGCATCGAGCGCGTGCTCAGTATGGAGCGCGCTCTGCTTACGGCTAAACGCCGTATCGAGCGCCTTGAGAGCGAAGTAGAAGAGATCAAACAGGCGGCACGGGATGAGATCGCCCGGGTCAAGCGCTCTGTACGCGCAGACCTCGTGGTGGTGTCTACCGAGACCGCCGTCGTGCCCTATCGATCGAAGGACTCCCGACAGACGAGAGGGGGGATTTGATGTCCGTTGACAGGCCAACAGTCAAAGCCCAAGAAGCGATTTCCGACGCGGTCAGGCTGGCCGCAGACCGGGGACACCCCCAGGTCGAGCCCGTCCATCTGCTCGCCGCGCTGCTCAATGCCACCGAAGGCATCGTGCAGCCCGTGCTGGAGCGCGCGGGAGGAGAGATCCCGTCGATCCGCGCTGCCGCCGACCAGGCGATGGGCACGCTGCCCACTGTCACCGGCGCCGGAGACCCGGCGTTTGCTCCCGGCTTCCAGAACGCACTCCGTGCCGCCGGCAAGCGGGCGGAGAAGATGGGCGACGAGTTCATCTCCACAGAGCACCTCTTGCTCGCGTTGTTCGACGAGAAGTCGACCGCCAAGGACGCTCTGGTAACAGGCGGCGTCAGCGCCGACGGGATCGGCGCCGCGCTCCAGCAGATCCGTGGCTCAGCACGCGTCACCGACCCGAACCCCGAAGACAAGTACCAAGCGCTCGAGCAATACGGCCGCGATCTCACCGAGCTCGCCGAGGAGGGCAAGCTCGACCCGGTGATCGGCCGCGACGAGGAGGTGCGCCGGATCATCCAGGTGCTCTCGCGTCGCACGAAGAACAACCCCGTGCTCATCGGTGAGCCCGGCGTCGGCAAGACCGCCATCGCCGAGGGGCTCGCCCAGCGGATCACCGCTGGCGACATTCCCGAAGGGCTCGTGGGCAAGCGGGTGGTCTCGCTGGATATCGGCTCACTGATCGCCGGAGCGAAGTTCCGCGGCGAGTTCGAGGACCGTCTGAAGGCGGTGCTGCAGGAGATCGCCGATTCCGAAGGCCAGATCATCCTGTTCATCGACGAGTTGCACACAATTGTCGGCGCGGGCGCCGCGGAAGGCGCGGTAGACGCCGCCAACATCCTCAAGCCGATGCTCGCCCGGGGTGAGCTGCGGGCCGTTGGTGCGACCACTCTCGACGAATACCGCAAGCACATCGAAAAGGACGCGGCGTTGGAGCGCCGGTTCCAGCCGGTGCAGGTCGGCGAGCCGTCGGTTGAGGCCGCTATCGCGATTCTCCGTGGCCTGAAGGAGCGCTACGAGGTCCACCATGGCGTCCGGATCCAGGACACCGCGCTGGTGGCTGCCGCGCGCCTGTCGGACCGCTACATAACCTCACGTTTCTTGCCCGACAAGGCCATCGACCTCGTTGACGAGGCGGCGAGCCGTCTCCGTATCGAGATCGACTCGGTGCCGGACGAACTCGACAAGGTCCAGCGCCGCATCATGCAGCTGGAGATCGAGGAAGAGGCGCTGAAGAACGACACCGACACGGCGTCGGTTGAGCGTCGCGAGGCTCTCGCCTCCGAGCTCGCGCAACTACGGGAAGAGGGCGACGCGATGCGCGCCCACTGGGAGCAGGAGAAGGAGACCATCACCCGTATCCGCGACCTGAAGGAGCAGATAGAGCAGGCCGGTACGGAGCTCGAGCGCGCCCAGCGTGAGGCGGACCTCGAAGTCGCTGCGCGACTGCAGTACGAGACGATTCCGAACCTGAACAAGGACCTCGAGGAAGCCAACGGAGCCCTCATCACCCAGCAGGCCAGCCGGCAGATGCTGCAGGAGGAGGTCACTGAGGAGGACATCGCCGAGGTCATCGCTACCTGGACCGGGATCCCCGTCAGCAAACTGCTGCAGGGCGAGGTCGAGAAGCTCGTTCACATGGAAGACTTGCTGCACGATCGGGTCGTCGGACAAGACGAGGCCATCAGCGCCGTTGCCAACGCACTGCGTCGCGCCCGCGCCGGCCTGTCGGATCCGGCCAAACCGATCGGCTCGTTCATCTTTCTCGGGCCGACCGGTGTCGGTAAGACCGAGCTGGCGCGTTCGCTGGCGGAGTTCATGTTCGATGACGAACGGGCGATGGTCCGCATCGACATGAGCGAGTACATGGAAAAGCACGCCGTCTCGCGCCTCATCGGCGCACCGCCCGGCTACGTCGGCTATGACCAGGGTGGCCAGCTCACCGAGGCGATCCGTCGCAAGCCGTACGCGGTAATCTTGTTCGACGAGATCGAGAAGGCCCACCCGGATGTGTTCAACACGCTGCTGCAGCTGCTGGACGACGGGCGTCTGACCGACGGTCAGGGCCGGGTCGTGGATTTCAAGAACACGATCGTGATCATGACCAGCAACATCGGCAGCCACTACCTCGTAGAAGCTACGGACGAGAAGGCCGCCGAGCAGCAGGTGCTGGGTGCCCTCGCCGACCACTTCCGGCCGGAGTTCCTCAACCGTGTCGACGAGCAGGTGGTCTTCCACCGTTTGCAGCGCAAGGAGCTCGACCGCATCGTCGAGCTGCAGCTGGCGCTGCTGCGCGAGCGGCTCACCGACCAGCGCATCAGTCTGGAGCTCTCGGAAAAGGCGCTCACCCGCCTTGGCAACGAAGGCTACGACCCGGCATACGGGGCAAGGCCGCTCAAGCGCGTCCTGCAGAAACGAATCCAGGACCCGCTGGCGCTAAAGATGCTCGAGGGCGAGATCCCCGAGGGCAGCAAGGTTCTCGTCGATCTCACCGACGACGGCGAGTTCACCTTCACGCTCGCCGCCAGCGACTCACCTGTCGCCGCCGCGGCGTAGGGCGACCTCAACCGGCCGCCGTCTGGAATAGTCAGGCGGTGGCCGACCCTGTCGTCCTCATCACCGGCGCCTCCAGCGGCATCGGCGCAGCAACCGCAAGGCAGGCCGCAGAGGCCGGCTACCGCGTCGCGTTGATCGCTCGCACAGCCGAGCGAGTCGCCGCTCTCGCGAAAGAGCTTGGTGGAGCAGAGAGAGCGATCGGACTTGCCTGCGACGTCACCGAGTGGGATCAGGTCGAACAGGCTGTCGGGACGACCCTCCATACATTCGGGCAACTGGACACCGTGTTCGCGAACGCTGGCTTTGGAGCCACCCGCGGCTTCCAGAACGAAACGCCGGAACACTGGAAGGCGATGGTGCTCACCAACGTGCTGGGTGTGGCGTACACGATCCGGGCCACCGCCGACGCGCTGGACGCCGCCGACGGACACCTGCTGATTACGGGGTCGGTGGCCGGGCACGTCGAGCTCCCCGGCTCCCTCTATGCCGCGACCAAGCACGCCGTGCATTCGATGGCCGAATCGGCACGCAAGGAACTGCTCGAGCGAGGTGTCAAGGTGACCCTGATCTCACCGGGCAACGTCGATACGCCCTTTTTCGACAACACTCCTTCAGTGGCGCTGAGAGACGACGACGTGGCCAACGCGGTGATGTTCGCGGTGAATCAGCCGCCGCACGTCGGGATCAACGAGATCCTGATGAGGCACCCTCAGCAGGACACCTAGCTCCGCCCAATTCCCGCACCGCGCAGGGACGAGCTCGGCAGAACCTCTACTCACGACCAGGCGCGATCACATGTGAGCTGCGCGTTAATGCGTCCCAGCAAATCCCGCTCTGGATGCACCGAGGGCCTTCCGTGTGTCCCTCAGATCTCCACTCGCGGTGATGGATCGATGACCACTGAAGGCACCCCCCGCCGTAAAGGGCGCACCCTCCGTCGTTGGCTGGCGCTGCCGTTGGCCGCCGGTTTTCTTCTGGCTCTCGCCGCGCCCGCACACGCGACCTTCCCGGGCCAGAACGGCAAGATCGTCTACCAAGACCTCTCCTCGGGTGACACGGACATCTTCGTCCGCGACGCTGATGGATCGAACGTCACCGCGCTGACGAGCGACTCCTCCTCGACCACGAACCGCAACCCCGAGTGGTCAGCCGACGGCACGAAGATCGTCTTTCAGAGCAATCGGGATGGCAGCGATCAGATCCACGTAATGAATGACGATGGCACCGGGCGCATGAATCTTCTCGTCGCCGGCGTGGCACCCGCGTGGTCACCGGACGGGACCAGGATCACCTACCGGACCTCCGGGGGACTCTGGACCGTCAACGCCACCGGCACCCCGAGCCCCGTCCTCCTCAAGGCCAACACCACGGTTCCCAGCGAGCGGCGCTTTGACCCGGATTGGTCGCCAGATGGCACCAAGATCGCCTACCACCGGTCGATTGGCACGGCAGGTTCGATGGGGAGAGGCATCTATGTGATCGATGTCTCGACCGGGACCGAGACGCTTCTCGCTGGAGGCCTCGGTGACACGAATACGTACATCGACGCGGAGTGGTCGGCCGATGGAACCAAGGTCTACTACGTTCGGCGGGAGGGTCAGGACCCGCCCGAGATCTGGTCCGTGGATCCCAGCGGTAGCGGCACGCCGACGCAGGTGAGCGTCACTGCCACGATCAATGGCGGGCGCAAGACTCCTGCCCCCGCTCCAGATGGCACCAAGATCGCCTACTCGGACTTCGGGAGCACCTACACGATGAATCCGGACGGAACCGGGGCTGCTGTGCTGCCCCCGTCGTCGCCTGGGCTGCGCCAGGACTGGCAGCCGATCCCGAACCAGCCCGACCTCCAGCCCATCCAGATCTCCAAGACCACCACCGGCTCCGGAGTGACCGGCAAGTGGACCTGGAAGATGGGCAAGTGGACCACCTCCAAGCTGGAGCAAAACGTCAAGGGACCGAAGCCCTACACCTTCAAGGTGCTGGTCGACTCCCACGGCTTCAAGGTGCAAAAGGCTGCGGTCAGGAGCCGCATCACCCTCACCAACCCCAACGACGTGCCGATCAACGGCAGCGTCAACGACGCGCTCCCCGGAGCGCAGTGCGTCTTCTTCGAGGGCGACCCGCTGCCGATTCCGGTGACCATCCCGGCCAACGGGTCGATCGACGTCAACCCGGCCAGTCCAAACGTGGCGACGTCATTCGCCAAGTAAATGACAAAATGCCCTGTTCCGGGTGTTCAACCTTCGAAATTGAGTCCCCGGTTCTTTTGCTGAAGCTCTATTTTGACGATACCCGGGCAGTACAAATCCGATAGTTGCTCACGGTAAGCTGCGAGAGATTTACGTGTCGGGCCGGGAGGGCCATTTGGCCAGGGTG
>CAMYIK010000148.1 GCA_947258365.1 uncultured Thermoleophilia bacterium
CGCCTTGGGTCGCGGGAATGAATCCCGTCCCGTTGACCTGGACGACGGCGCCAAGAGTTCCCGTGGTGATGGTGCTCGGCAACAGGCTCGTCACGGTGGGCGCCGGGTTCGCGTCGAGCACGGTGAAGACAACGCCGTCGGACGGCTCATTGCAGTCGCTGCCCTGTTTGCAGTTCCAGACAGTGATTTTGCGCTCGCCGGGCTCCTTGACACGCGACGCCGGCACGTTCGCCGTCAACTCCGTCGCGGTATCGCCCGAATTCGCGTTGTCGGTCGTGGTCAAACGAAAGTCGTCGATGAAGACGGTCGGGTCGGTCGTGCCGGCCGGGAACTTGCCGGTGACCGTCAGGGTCACCGCGGGACCAGCCGGCGGAACCTCGGTGGGATCGATGCTCACGATGGTTCCGGGGGCGGCGTTGGCGATCGCGGGCAGGGCCAGCGCGGTCGCGGCGCAGAGCGTTGCTGCGAGGGCGAGCCGCGTGCGACGGGGTAGGACACGACGGGGAGGCGTCATTGGTTGTCCTTCGGGGCAGGTCGCCCGGTTGGCGAAAGGCATTTACGTACACCCATTGCTTCGTACGACCGATTGGATTGCTTCTGAAGGCTGTCGAGCCGGCTCGCGGCGCTCAGCGCGGCCGCTCGCGGATCGGCTCCGGAGTCGAGCTCGACGATGAGCTCCTCGAGGATCTCGATCTGCGCCTGGCCGGACGCAACCATGGTCGCGTGCTCGGCTTCGAACCTCTCAGGCGGCACGAGTGCCGCGAGTTGATTGACAGTGGGACGGACCGATGCGTCCAGTGATAGCCGAACGACCGCGGAAAGTTGCCCCTCGGTAGTCGGGGCCAAAAGCTGATCCACGCGCAGCGCGGTCTCGCAAATGCGGTTCGCGCGGCGGCGGTAGCTGATCAGGACGGCGTCCTGCTGGGCAGCAGGTGGCGCCGCCGCTGATGCCGGGGCGATTCCCGGCCCCCCTCCAGCGCCTCCGCGGTCAACGAGCAGAATCGCGGCTGAGCCCAACGCCACGATGGCGATGAGGGCGCAGCCCAAGGCGATCATCCCGAAAGCGCGGGCAGAACGGGCGCTCTCGTCGGGATCTACGTACTCCCAACGCGGCTTCCCCTCGGGCTCGCGATCGGGGCGGTCAGACTCCGCCACGGTCACACCCGAGAACTCGTTTTGAACTTGTGTGCGATTTGATGAGTTCTGATTACCTAGCCCGTCGGGAGGGTTGCAACGTCCAAAGGGCTAGGTCGGAACTCCATAGGCCGCGATTTGCGGCTACTTCACCCGGCGGATCGTCATGCGGGCGATGGTCCGATTCCACCCATGCTCAGCATTGCGCAAGTCGGCGACTCCGCGAATTGTCGAGTCGCGCGTGATTCGGCGGCGCTCACTCGGCCCTACTCCATGGGCGCCGAGGCACGGCACGTGCGCGGCGCTCTCGGTGTTGCGCTCGCTACCCGCGTCGTAGGCGCGCACGTTGACCACCCGGTTCCTTTTCTTCCTCAGCGGCAGCGCCAGGCTGTTGACACCCGCGAAGGTGTCGTTGGAGCAGACCTGCATCGAGGCGAAGCTGAAGCGACGGTGGCTGGTCGTCGTGCGAACACGGATCGTGATCGAACGGCGGGGAGCGATGCGACTGCTCACCGAAGCGGTGCGCACGAACCTCTTCCGCTTGAGCTCCGCCAACGCGATCGACGCGTCCCCGTCCTCAGCAAGCTCGGCGATGCCGCGACTCGCAAAGCGACCAGTACGAAAGAGATTGGCGCGGCGGTCGTGGACGCCGTAGACGGCGGGCGTCAGATCGGCCTTGCTCAGGTTCTTGATCGTGATGCGGTACTCCAGCGGCTTCGGCGCGCCCATCGCGAGGGTAGGCACAACGAGCGCGGCGGCCCCGACGGCGATTCCAACGGCAAGACTGCGGCGTAACACGAGCGACTCCAGCGGACGTTGACGAACCTGGGAGAGGCTAGCGCGAGTGCGGCGTCTCACCGATTACGTGAAAATGAAATCGCTCGTGGATCCGATCCCGCCCTCCATCTTGTAGAACATCCATAGGTCAACGCCCCAGGGAGCGATGAGAATGTCGAGCGAGGTCTCACCAAGCATCGAGACGGCGGTGCGCGAGCGCTACGCCGAAGGCGCCACTCAGCAGGTGCCCGAGCTCTGCTGCGCGGTCTCCTACGACCCCGCGCTGCTCGAAGCCATTCCCGCGGAGGTCACCGAGCGCGACTACGGCTGTGGGGATCCCAGCAAGTTCGTGCGCGCCGGCGAGACCGTGCTCGATCTCGGAAGCGGCGGCGGCAAGGCGTGCTTCATCGCCGCGCAGGTCGTCGGTGCCGAGGGCTCCGTCATCGGCGTCGACATGACGCCCGAGATGCTCGATCTCGCCCGGCGCAACGCGCCGGTGGTGGCTGAGAGGCTTGGATACGCCAACGTCAGCTTCCGCCGGGGCCGGATCCAGGACCTCGGACTGGACCTCGATCTGCTGGATGAGGCTCTACGCGGCCAGCATGCCGACGGATCCGATGCCTGGCTCCGTGCCGAGCAGGCCGCGGCCGGACTGCGCGCCAAACAACCCATGGTCGGCTCGAACACGGTGGACACCGTGATTTCCAACTGCGTTTTGAACCTCGTCGAGCCCGACGCGAAGCCGATGATGTTCAGGGAGATCCGCCGAGTGCTTCGACCCGGGGGTCGCGCCGTGATCTCCGACATCGTCTCGGACGCGCCCGTGCCACCGCGTCTGCGCGACGACCCCGAGATGTGGAGCGGGTGCATCTCAGGGGCGATGACCGAAAGCGACTTCGCCGAGGCCTTCCTGGCGGCCGGGCTCGGCGGCCTTCAGATGCTGGAGCGCGACGAGCAGCCGTGGCAGACCGTGGAGGGCATCGAGTTCCGGTCGATCACGGTTGCCGCGTACAAAGGTGAGCCCAGCGAGAAGTTGGACGCCGCCGCGTGCTGCGGCCCTGACTGCTGCTAGCTGACCGAGTCCAGGGCCTGACGCAGGTCGGCCAACAGATCGGCCTCGCTCTCGATCCCTACCGATAGCCGCACCAAGGCATCGTCGACCTCCAACGGAGAGCCTTCGGCGGAGGCGTGCGTCATCGCTCCGGGATGCTCGATCAAGGACTCCACAGCACCGAGAGACTCGGCGAGGGTGAAGATCTTGGTCTTGGTGACCAACGAGAACGCGGCGTCCATTCCGCCGGCCGCATGAAACGAGACCATGCCGCCGTAGCCCGACATCTGGCGACGTGCCGCCTCGTGACCGGGGTGCCCTGCCAGTCCGGGGTACAGAACCTTGCTCACCGCGGGGTGCTCCTCGAGCATCGCGACGATCGCCGCCGCATTGTCGTTGTGCCGGTCCATGCGCACGGGCAGCGTCTTGATTCCGCGCAGGGTCAGGAAGCAGTCCTGAGGCGCCGGCACCGCGCCGGCCGAGTTCTGCACAAAGGCGAGCTGCTCACCGAAGGCGGCGTCGTTGGTCACGACGAGTCCACCGACGACATCGGAGTGGCCACCGAGGTACTTGGTGCTGGAGTGCACCACGACGTCTGCGCCGTGCTCCAGCGGCTGCTGCAAATACGGCGTAGCGAAGGTGTTGTCCACCACGCAAATCGCGCCGTTCGCATGGGCGATCTGGGTGATGGCCGCGACGTCCACGACGTTCAGACCGGGATTCGTCGGGGACTCGAGCCAGACGATCTTCGTGCCTTCGGGCCAGTCCGCCGCGAGGGTGTCCGGCTGCGTCAGATCGGCCGCGGTCCACTCCATCCCCGCAGGCTTGTAGACGCCGTTGATCAGACGAAAGGTGCCCCCGTAGGCGTCATCGCCCAAGACGATGCGATCTCCCGGCGTCAGCCAACGCAGCACGGCGTCGGCCGCAGCCATGCCGCTGCTGAACGCGTACCCGTGAGCGCCGGCTTCAAGAGAGGCGATGCAGTGCTCCAGGGCGGTGCGGGTGGGGTTCGCGGTGCGTGAATAGTCGTAGCCCTTGTGAACTCCTACGGCGGTCTGGGCGTAGGTGGAGACCTGGTAGATCGGTGTCGTCACCGCGCCCGTGGTCGGGTCGGGGTGCTGGCCCGCGTGAATCGCACGGGTCTCGAACCCGGCTCCCTCGGCGCGGTCGGTGTAGTCGGTCTCGCTCATCTAAAGAGCCTTTGCGGCAGACGGGGACAGGAAGTTCAGGACGTCGGAGTGGGCCATCACCGAGCAGGGTCGCCCGCCATCCAGCACCAAGAGCGCCCCACAGGTATCCAGCAGCTTCACCGCCAGCTCGACGGGTTGGCCGCTGCCGATGGTCACCAGGGGCTTGCCCATGACCGCCTCCACCGGGGCGTCGAGCACCGGTGATTCAGCGAAGACCTTCTCCATCAACTGGAGCTCCGATACTGAACCCATGACCTCCGCCGCGGCGAGTGGCATCTCGTTCTTGGCGACCGGCAGCTGCGAGACGCCGTGTTGGCGCATCAGGTTCACCGCGTCGCGCACGGTCTCATCAGGGCGGATATAGACGAGCTTCGGTATCTCACCGGTCTTCGATTCGAGGACGTCATTGACGGTCGGGCCTTCCGACTGCAGGAAGCCGTACTCCGCCATCCAATCGTCGTTGAAGACCTTCGACAGATAGAGGCGACCGCTGTCGGGAATGAGCACGACGACCAGATCGTCGGGCGTGAGCTTCTCCGCGACCTGGAGCGCGGCGGCGACCGCCGTGCCACATGAGCCTCCGATCAGCAGGCCTTCCTCATGGGTGACCCGCCGAGCCATCATGAACGAGTCACGATCGCTGATCGGGATCACCTCATCGGCGATGTCCTTGTCATAGGTCGGCGGCCAGAAGTCCTCGCCGACACCTTCGACCAGGTACGGCCGGCCGGACCCTCCGGAGTAGACCGAACCCTCCGGGTCCGCGGCGATCACCTTCACGTCGGGGTTCTGTGACTTCAGGTAGCGGCCAACACCCGAGATGGTTCCGCCGGTACCCGCCCCGGCGACGAAGTGGGTCAGCTTGCCCTCGGTCTGACTCCAGATCTCAGGACCCGTGGTCTCGAAGTGGGCCTGCGGGTTGGTCTGGTTGAAGTACTGGTTCGGAGAGTAGGCGCCCGGTGTCTCCTTCAGCAGGCGCTCCGCGGTGGAGTAGTACGACTGGGGATCCTCAGGCGGCACGGCGACGGGGCACACGACGACCTCGGAGCCGTAGGCCTTGAGCAGCTGAACCTTCTCGTCGCTGACCTTGTCGGTCATGACGAAGATGCAGTTGTAGCCGCGTTGGGCTGCCGCGATGGCGAGGCCGACGCCGGTGTTGCCGGAAGTCGGCTCGATGATCGTGCCACCGGGCTTCAGCTCTCCGCTGGCCTCCGCTGCTTCGATCATCCGCAAGGCAGGGCGGTCCTTCACGCTCCCGCCCGGGTTGGTGGTCTCCAGCTTGGCGACAACCGGACAGGGCAGTCCGGCCCCAACTTGCTTCAGCCGTACCAACGGCGTGTTGCCGATGAGGTCGAGGACGGAGTCCGCTATCTCCATGTGTTCAAGCTCCTAGGGTGCCCGGTTGCGACCCCCGGACCGTAGCGAGATCGACCACTGTTCGGTCGGAGTGTGCCGAGCTGTACTACGTCGCGGGCCTCTCGAAACCCGTTTCTGCCCGCGTCTTCGGGCGATCTGCGACGGCGGGCGCCGCAGACTCGCCCCCGGATAGGCTCGATTTCGCAGCGATTTCCGATCCAGGACGTAGAGATGCCCCGCTTTGGCCTCCAATTGGCGAGCTTTCCCGAGCCAGACTTCTTTCCGCGCGCCAAGGCATCGGCCCAGGCAGCGGAGAAGGCCGGCTTCGACTCTCTGTGGGTGATGGACCATTTCCATCAGCTACCGCCCCTGATCGATCGCGCCGAACCCATGCCGGAGGCGTATACGACCCTCGCGGCGCTCGCCGCGGTGACCGAGCGAATCGAGCTCGGTGCGCTCGTAACGGGGATTACCTACCGCAAGCCCGCGCTGCTGGCGAAGATGGCGACCACCCTCGAGGTGATCTCCGGCGGACGCGCGTGGCTCGGGGTCGGAGCGTCGTGGAACGAAGACGAGTTTCGCGCCTCCGGCGTCGGCGATGACCTGCCGAGCATCAAGGAGCGGCTCGATCGGCTCGAGGAGACTCTCCAGATCCTGAAAGCGATGACCAGCGCGCCCGAGTCCAGCTTCGAGGGCCTCTACTACGCGACCCGGGGCGCGCTCAACATT
>CAMYIK010000149.1 GCA_947258365.1 uncultured Thermoleophilia bacterium
CCTTGGTGGGCAGTCCAGCGGACGCAAAGACCTCTGGCCTCGGCGCCGGCGCTCTGCCGAAGGCCATGAACGAGCCGCGCCTTCACACGGTCAGAAAGCCGGACGGAAGCACGCTGGACGCATTGGTGCTCAGCTCGCCAGTTCTCGAAGGCGATCGCGCGCTCGGATCCCTTCACGCGTTGTGGCTCGACACCGGGCGAAACGGGAAGGAAACCGCGACAGAGGCGTTCAAGGCCTTCGCCGGTCACGCGGCTATGGCCATTACCGATGCCAGCATCGTCAACGAGTTGAACCATGCTTTCCACGATGCGCTGACCGGGCTTCCGAATCGCTCGCTCTTTCTCGACCGCTTGGAGCATGCGTCCACCAGGGCTCGACGTACGGGCGAACGGGTCGCTTTACTGTTCATCGATCTCAACGGCTTCAAGGTGATCAACGACACCCTTGGTCATGCCGAAGGCGACGAGGTTCTCCGCATCATCGGCGGCAGGATCGCGTCGTGCACCAGGGGACACGAGACGGCCGGCCGACTCGGTGGCGACGAATTCGCCGTGCTTCTCGAGGACGCCACCCATGACTCGGCGCTCGAGGTCGCCAATCGCATCCTCGCGAGCCTCCGCGAGACCTCGATCATGATCGACGGCCGCGCGTCGATTGGCGCAAGTATCGGCATTGCCCTCAGCGACGAGGACTGCAGCAGCGGCGACGACCTGCTGAGGCGCGCTGACATCGCGATGTACAATGTGAAGGCGACCGGAGAAAGCGCCGCGGCCGTCTACCGCGGGCACATGGGCCGTGCCCGAACAGACCACCGGGCAACCGAGGCGGCACTTGAGGCTGCTCTTGCCGACGAACAGTTCGTCATCCACTACCAGCCGATCGTGAGCCTGAGTTCGCGCACACCTGTGGGTGTCGAGGCCTTGATTCGTTGGCGCCACCCCGACAGGGGGCTGCTGGAGCCGGCGGAGTTCATCCCCGATGCGGAACGTTCTGGGCAGATCGTCGACGTCGGTCGCTGGGTACTTCAAGAAGTCAGCCAGCAGTGCGTCAAGTGGCGTGCGGCGGCCGAGCACACCCGAAATCTGACCGTGAGCGTGAACCTCTCTGGGTATCAGGTGATGGAGGGTCTGACCGACTATCTGACCGAGGCGCTCGACGCGTCAGGGCTCGATCCGTCGGCGCTGGTCCTGGAGGTGACCGAGAGCATCTTCCTGGGCGACTTCGAATCCGCCGGCCAGTATCTGAACAACGCTCGTGACCTCGGAGTGCGGCTCGCGCTCGATGACTTCGGTACGGGCTACAGCTCGTTGAACTACATCCAGCGCTTTCCATTCGAGCAACTCAAGATCGACCGGTCTTTCGTCAGGGGCCTCGGCGGTGCAACCAACGGCGTGGCGCTGGTGAAGACCATCGTCGAGCTCGGGCAGCGTCTCGGGATGACCACGATTGCCGAAGGCATCGAGCGACCGATCGAGCTCGCGCAACTGCGGTCGATGCGTTGCACCCTCGGGCAGGGCTTCCTTTTCTCTCACCCCGCTGAGGCATCAGCCGTAACTGAGCTTCTGCTGCTTCCGACACCGATCACGCACCGCGCGGAAACCGGAGCCGCCTAGCCTCCTTGATCAGGCGCTCGGGGTGGATTCGGCCGGGGTTTCCGGATCGGTGCGCATCGGGTCCGAATGCGCCTTCTCCCGCCGGGCCAGTGAGATGAACGGCAGTGCGCCGACCTGGATCACCGCGCTCACGAGATAGGAGGTCGAGTAGCTGTAGACGTCAGCGACGCGCCCGAGGGCCGGCTGTGACGCGACGGCTCCACTCGAGCCGAGCAGGGCGTCGAACGAGAGCACCGTTGCGCGCTGCTGCGATGGGATCAATCCGTTGATGTAGGCCTGGCGCACAGGCATCGACGCGGCGAAGAGCATGGCCCACACGACCAGCCCACCGATGGCGACCCAGAAGCTGTTGGTGAGGCCGATGACCAGCAACATCACGCCGCTGAGGGCGGTCGAGGTGATGAGCAGGGTCGTCCGGTTGTCAAAAAGCCGGCGGATCCGTTCGACGAGGAGCCCTCCGGCGATCTGCGCACCCGCGACGATCGCTGCCGCCAGGCCGGCGACCGTGTAGGCGTTGGGGTCACCGTAGAGCTCCAGGAGATACGGCTGCATCGCGTAGAAGGCGTAGATACCGACCCCGGCGGTGAACGGCGAGGCGAGCATGATCCAGCGCACTGGAGGGCTCCTGAGCCCGTGGTCCAACGACTCGGAGGTGATCTTCTTCATCTCGGCGATCGGGTGTTTGGCGGAGTGTGCCTTGAAGCCGAGATCGCGCATGTAGAGGTAGGCCACGAGGAACGTCAACCCGAGCATCACCACGCGGAGGACGTACGGCACTCCTAGGTTGGTGAGCTGAGCGACGAAGCCACCGACCACCGAGCCGCTGAGCATCGCGATGCCTGCCGTCACCTGGCCCTTGGCGAAGACCGCATCGAGGGTGCCCTCGTAGTTGGTGAAGTTCAGTGCGTCGACCAACCAGGCTTCCACGGCGCCTGAGAAAAAGGTGAATCCCAGGCCGATGAAGGCGGACGCGAGGGCCCATTGCCAGATGGGCGCCTCGATCTGCCAGAGGGCCAGGTAGACGAAGGTGGACAGCAGCAGCGTCGCCGCGCCGAGTAGGAACGACGCCCGCCGACCCCAGGTATCGGCAACGACCCCGGTGGGGATCTCGAAGATCACCATGCCCGCCGTGAAGAAGGCATTGGCGACGAACGCTTCGGTCGCGCTCAGGCCGGCGTCGAGCAGGAAGAGGGTGTTGATCCCGAAGATGAACGACGCCGAGAATGTCGAGAGCAGCGTCAGGGACAGGTAAGTGCGTTGTACCTGCTGAGCCGCGGGATTCATGGCTTGACTATATGAGCGGTCCTCAGCGAAGGACCGGGAGCCGCTATCTGTCAGCCAGGCTTGCGCGCTATCGCGAAAGTCTTCGTGAAGGTGTACTCAAAGCCGTCGGGGCCTTCTGCCGCCCGTACGGCCTCTTCGATGTAGGCAAAGGTTCTCTCCTCCTCATCCCGGTCCATGACCTCCGCGGTGACGTGGCTGCCCACAGCGGTCATGCGGGCGATGTATCGCTCAGCGGCTACGCGTCGCTTGCGCGTTTCGATCCAGAGATCGACGGGCTCCAAACCCGCGGAGACGAGGTAGCGCTCCACTTCCTCGAGGGGAATCGCCGCGCGCGCGAACGCTTCGTAGATCGCCGGGTGGATCGGGGGGTTGAGCGCGGAGATCAGATCGACGTACTCCTGATCGTGGGAAGGCCCGGGCGCCAGTAGCGCGAGATGACCTCCAGGCCGCAGCGCGCCGGCGATGGCCGCCACCGCGGCGGCGCGGTCGTCGATCCAATGCAGCACCATCGAACAGATCGCAAGATCCACGCTTCCGGCGGGGAGTTCGATCGCAGTGATGTCTCCAACGCGTAGGTCGCTGGTGAGCCCGAGGTCGCTGAGCTTCTGCTGGAATCGCCCGACCATCTCCGCCGAGAGGTCGATACCGATGACGCGGTTTGCCCCAAAGCGCTCGATCGCCTGAATGCCGGCAAAGCCCGTTCCGCAGCCGGCGTCGAGCAGCACATCAACGTCCATGGCGGGCAGCGCCGTGACGAGCCGGCTCGCTCCCTCGGCGTTGTGTCGGGCGGCGTCGTCATAGCGGCCCGCCGAGCGATCGTAGCTATCCCCGATGACGGTGGGCATGCCGCGAGCGTAACGCGGTACGTTCGAGCCGTGCGGTTCAGCATCCCCACCTCCGCCTCCCGTGAGCAGGCTTTCGCGGCGATTGCCGACTTCGGTCGTCTTGATGAGTGGGAGCCAACCGTGGCCCGTAGTGACTGGACCGACGGCTCGTGGCCGACCGTCGGCTCGAAGGTGCGACTTTCGACCAAGCCGTGGGTTGGCGGTGCAGACCTCGTCTACACCCTGGAGTCTCTCGAGCCTGGGCGCCGTGCCCAGTATCGCGGTGGCACCGAACGCATCCGTTCAATCGACACGATCACCTGCACCGACCGTCCAACCGGGACGGTGGTGGTGATCGAGACCGACATCGAAACCCTCGGCAGGCTCAGTCCGTTTGCCCCGGCAGTTCGTCTCGGTCTGGCCGCACTCGGCTCCAGCATCATCACGCCGATGCTGCGTCGGCGGCTGGAGCGTCTGTCCTGACGAACGGCCCCGGCTGGCTCCCGCGCTGTGGTGGGAGGCGACCGGCTGGCTAGACTTCGCGCTAACTATAGGAAAGGGACCCCGTTGGGCAGATTCGACGACGAAGTGAGCGCTACCGAAGAGTGGATGAACTCCGAGAGGTTCTCGGAGATCACGCGGCTGTACACCGCGCGCCAGGTGGTAGAGCAGCGAGGCACCATCGCCGCTGACTATCCCGTAGCGCGTAAGGCCGCAGAGGATTTCTATCCGCTGATCCGGGAGAAGTTTGCTGCCGGAGAGTCGATCGCTACGTTCGGGCCGTACTCGCCCGGACAGGCCGTCGCGATGAAGAAGGCCGGCATCGAGGGCATCTACCTCGGTGGCTGGGCCACCTCCGCGAAGGGCTCTTTGCACGAGGATCCGGGTCCTGACCTTGCGAGTTACCCGCTGAGCCAGGTTCCGGACGAGGCCGCAGGTCTTGTCCGCGCGCTGCTCACGGCCGACAGGAACCAGAACTTCGCCCGTTCACGCATGACCGATGCCGAACGCGCGGCGACGCTGGAGCATGACTTCCGGCCGTTCATCGTCGCCGATGCCGACACCGGTCACGGTGGCGAGGCTCACGTGCGTAACCTCATTCGTCGCTTCGTCGAAGCTGGTGTGCCGGGGTACCACATCGAGGATCAGAAGCCGGGCCTCAAGAAGTGCGGTCACCAGGGCGGCAAGGTGCTCGTCTCTGAGGACGAGCAGATCAAGCGCCTGAACGCCGCGCGGTTCCAGCTCGATGTCATGGGAGTGCCCGGGATCATCGTGGCGCGAACCGACGCGGAAGCGGCGAACCTGCTGGATGGCGCCCGCGACGAGCGCGACCAGGCCTTCGTACTCGGCGCCACCAACCTCGGCGTCCCGACCTACAAGGCCAGCTTCATCGCGCTCATTCGCTTGCTGCACGACGCGGGGGTTGCCGGTCTCAACGGCCACCTGCTCTACACCATGCCGGAGGCCCAACTGGCCGACGCCGAGACCTGGCTGCACGACAGCGGCGTGGCCGGTGAGGCCGAGGCTGCCGCAAAGGCATGGCTCGCCCACCCGGAGGGTCCGGTCGAGCGCGTGCTCGATACGGCCTCTGGCCCCTTCCTCAGCGCCTGGGAGGCCGAGGCGAAGCTCATGACGCTCGGCGAGGCCATCGCCGACCAGATGGTGTTTCGGGCCGATGAAGGCGTTCACGCAGCGATGACCATCGACGAGTGGAAGCAGTTCTCCACGAGGGCTTCGTTCTACGAGATGCGCAGCAAGGCCCGAGAAATGGGCGTCGACGTGACCTGGAATACCGAGATCGCGATGACCCCCGAGGGCTTCTACCAGATCCGTGGCGGCATCCCCTACGCGGTCGCCAAGTCGCTCGCCGCCGCTCCCTTCGCGGACATCATCTGGATGGAGACTAAGACGGCAAACCTCGCCGACGCGAAGGAATTCGCCGACGCGATGCACGCCGTCTATCCGAACAAGATGCTCGCCTACAACCTGTCGCCGTCCTTCAACTGGGACACGACGGGCATGACCGAGGACGAGATGCGGGCGTTCCCCGACGAGATCGGAAAGCTCGGCTACGTGTTCGACTTCATGACCTATGGCGGTCACCAGATCGACGGTCTGGCCGCAGAGGAGTTCGCCACCGCACTACGGCAGGACGGAATGCTCTCGCTGGCCCGGTTGCAGCGGAAGCTACGTCTGCTGGAGTCGGACTACCGCACTCCCCAGACGCTCGTGGGTGGCCCGCGCTCCGACGCGGCTCTGGCTGCGACCTCAGGGCAGACCGCGACCACCAAGGCCATGGGCGCCGGGTCCACGCAGGTGCAGCACCTCGTGCAGACCGAGATCCCGCCGAAGGTTCTCGCCGACTGGCTTGTTCCGTGGGCGGAGCATTACGGCATTCCCGGCCCGCTGCAGGTTCAGCTGCGGCCGAACACAGCGGGCTCCTCGGAGCTTCTCGAGCTGTCCGTGCACAGCGCCGGGGGCGACAAGGTCGCGAATCTGATCTTCGCCACG
>CAMYIK010000150.1 GCA_947258365.1 uncultured Thermoleophilia bacterium
GAATGATCCTCGCGTCGCTCGACGGCGAGATGCTGGAGGTCAATCCCGCCTTCGTGAAGCTCCTTGGCTACGACAGCGCTGACGAGGTCCTCGCACATGGCACCTTCCACGCCCTGACGCATCCCGACGATCTGGACGACAACCTCGATCTGCTCCGCAGGACGCTTGGCGGGGAACTCTCCGGCTACAACCACGAGAAGCGGTACATCGGCGCCTCGGGAGAGTCTGTCTGGGTGAACCTCACGATATCGGTCGTGCACGACGAGATCGGCATGGCGAGGCTGCTGGTGGGCCAGGCACGGGACGTGACGGAGCGACGCGCCGCCCAGGAGGCCCTGGAGGCCAGCCGTGTCGCCCTCGCGCGGCAAGCCACCCGTGACGCGCTCACCGGACTCCCGAACCGCGAGTACCTGGTCTCGCTACTCGAGCAGATCGAGCCGGAAACGACGCCCTACGCGCTGCTGTTCATGGACCTGGATCGCTTCAAAGTGGTCAACGACTCGCTCGGCCATTCGGCGGGCGACCAGCTTCTGGTGCAGGTCGCCGCCCGCCTTCGCTCGGCAGCGCGCGCCAGGGATCTCGTGGTGCGATTCGGCGGCGATGAGTTCGTCGTTCTCATGCGCGACACCGGCGACAAGGACGAAGCACGAGCGCTCGCCGCTCGACTCACCCGGGCGCTGGAGGAGCCCTTCTTCGTGGAGGGGCGCCCATGCTTTGTCTCGACGAGCATCGGCATCGCCTGCGACTCCGGCGGAGCCAGAGCGCAAGACGTCATCGCCGACGCGGACACCGCGATGTATCGAGCCAAAGAGCGCGGCCGCGCCCAGACGGCCGTCTTCGACTCTCAGATGCAGAAGGCCGTGCGCAAGCGCCACGAAATGGAGACGGCGCTGAGATACGCGGTGCTGCGCGACGAGTTCACGCTCCACTACCAGCCCATCCTCAACATCAGTGATGGAAAGACCGTGGGCCATGAGGCACTACTGCGCTGGAATCGCCCGAACGGCCCGCTCGTGCACGCGCCGGACTTCGTGCCGATCGCCGAGGACACCGGCCTGATTGGGCCTATCGGCCGCTGGGTTGCGCGCGAAGCCGCCCGCCAGCTCTCAGAGTGGGGCAACGGGCTGGGGATGGCGATCAACATCTCGGCCACGCAGCTATCTCAACCGGACCTCAGCTATCGGCTTGCCACCGACATCGAGCGCCACTCGGTGCCCCCCGAGGCACTCACCCTGGAGATCACCGAGAGCGTCCTGCTGGAAAACGTAGACGCGGCGATCGCCAATCTCTCGGCGCTCAAGGAGATGGGGGTGCGTATTGCCCTCGACGACTTCGGCACGGGCTACTCGTCGCTCACCTACCTCAAGCGTTTCCCGCTTGACGTGATCAAGATCGACCGGAGTTTCGCCCAGCGCGTCAACTCCGATCCCCACTCGGCGGCGATCGTTCGAATGATCGTGGATCTTGCGAACGCATTGGGGCACCAGGTGATTGCTGAAGGCGTGGAGACCGAGTGTCAGCTGAGCAAGCTGAAGGACGCCGGGTGCCACATGGCACAGGGCTTCCTCTTCTCCGAGCCGGTCCCACCGGCGGACATCCCCGTCATCAATTAGCCGCGCACTCGACGTAGGGGCGGCCATGGCCGAGAATCCTGCGACCTGATCGCGAGGAGCCCTCCATGCCTGATGCCCCCGTAGTCCGCAACGCCCGGGAAGAAGCCTCCGCCCTGCTCGGCGAGGGCCTCGAGGCGAGGGTCCTCGAGCCATCGCCCCCGGCGATTGACGACGGAGAATGGTTCGCCGACGACCCGACTGAACCGGCAAGCGCCGGCGGCGAGGTGGTCTCACCGGTGAGCTCGGGAACTCGCACCTGGGGCGAGCTGATCAGCGAGCGCCCCGAGCTGGAGAGCTACGCGAGTGAGAACTGGCTGGGAGCGCATCGCCCCCTCAGGCCGGTGCCGGCGGACTTCATCGTTGAGAGGACCAACCTGCACCGCGTCGGCTTTCACATCCTCTCGACCGTCCGTGAGAGGGCGAACGGAAAGATCGCTCTCCGTTACAGCCGAGGTGGCTTCTGCACCCCTTTTTATGGGGACGACGAGCAACTGCGGGTCGAAGGAACGCACTTGGTTCATCAGGCAGGCGACAGCGTGCGAAGCGAACCGCTGACAACGCTGAATGCCGCGGCAGCCTTCGCCGGCATCGAGTACGACCCCGGCAAGGCGGAGAAATTCGACTCGCCTCCGGCGATAGACGGCGACGAGCCCCTGCAGGTGAGCGAAGAGTCCGCAGCGGCTCTGGCCGATTGGTTCGGTTTCGCGTACTCGGTGTTGGAGGAGCTCCGTCTTTCGGGAGGCCCCGAGCACGATGTGGGCCGCGTCCAGCTGTGGGCGGAGCACTTCGATCCCGCCACGGAACTGGGTAGTGCCGAAGCCGGGCAGCGCGCGAGCTATGGCGCCTCGCCAGGAGATGACGCGCACGCCGACCCATATCTCTATGCCGGCGCATGGGGCGAGATCGATCGCGCCAACCCGTTCTGGAACGACAACGCCTTCAACGGCGCCAGCATGAGCTACAAGGAACTGCTGGCCGCCGACGACCAGCGCCAAGCCGCGCTGGACTTCTACCGAACCGGCTTCGCGATCCTCACCGAGCTGTAGGGCGCTAGCCTCCTGCGGTCGGCCAAACTCCCTGGCGGCATCAAGGAGGAACAGTGGACGAGTCTGCCCGTGGTCGCGCCCAAGAGGTCGCGGCGGGATTCACCGAGACGGCATCCGACTACGAGGGTGCGGTCAAGTACAACCTCGACGGCATCAAGCGCCTCATCGCCGGCCTGCCGGACGGGGAGTTTCCTGAGTTACTCGATGTCGGTTGCGGCACCGGGTGGTCGGCGCTGACGTTCATCGCACGCTACGGGTCACGAAAGGTGATCGGTGTCGACCCGGCGAGCGGGATGCTTGACGTGTTTCGGGGTCACGCAGAGAAGTTCGACGACGTCGAGGTCGAGTTGATCCAGGCCGACGTGATGGACATGCCCGTGCCGCCCGAGAGCGTCGACGCGGTGATCTGCACGATGGCGATGCACTGGTTCCCGGACAAGGCCGGAGCGGTGCGTGAGATGGCCGCGCGACTGCGCCCTGGTGGCCTGCTGGCCGTGCTGGCCGGTGGCGAGGGCGTCGAGAACGAGTACCGGGAGCTGATGGAGGGAATCAAGCCGCCCGTGCCCGCCCATTGGCCAGCCCTCTACGACACGGCGCCGACCAGCGAGCGACAGATGCTCGGCTTCCTGGAGGAGGCCGGCCTCGATCCGGTGGACATCTGGATCGAGCGGCGGTTTCGCCAGACACCGGTCGACGATTTCCTGGAGAGGATGCGAGTCGTCGCCAGCCACCTCAGCCAGGACATCGATTCAGAGGAGCTCGAGGCTCATCAGGCTCGGATCCGAGACGCAATGCTGGCCAAGGCCGGGCCGAGAGGCTTCGAGTACCACTTCAGCAAGCTCTACGCCGTTGCCAGAAAGCCCGCCTAGGCCAACCGGTTGGTCACGGGCTATGTACCGAGGGCCCATTTGTGGCCGCCGTCACCGGGCCATGCGGTCACTCGGTGGAGGACGGACCAACCCCTAGGATCCCAGCGGCCGTAGGGCCATCAGATGGGCGACTTCTTCCAAAACGGCAGCGTCGCGACGCTGCACAACCTCTCTGATCGGCCGACGCCCGATCTGGAGGCCGAACTCAGCGGCTGGAGCACGGACCGGCCCATGGCCCTCGTTCTCCCATGCCTCTACTCGGAGCTCGAAGGCCCGGCCTTGGGACCGATCCTCGACCAGATCGCGGAGATCCCCTACATCGAAGAGGTCATCATTGGCCTCGACCGGGCGGACAAGCAGCAGTTCGAGCATGCCCGAGAGTTCTTCGGCAGGCTGCCTCAGCGCCACCGGCTGCTCTGGAACGACGGTGTTCGCCTCCGACAGATCGACGAGACGCTCAGGGACCAGGGGCTGGCGCCGGCAGAGGCCGGCAAGGGTCGCAACGTCTGGTACTGCCTCGGCTACTTCCTGGCCAGCGGTCGGGCGCAGCTCGTGGCACTGCACGACTGCGACATCCTCACCTACGACCGCCGCATGGTCGCCCAGCTGCTCTACCCGCTGGCCCATCCCACGTTCGGCTACTCCTTTTGCAAGGGCTACTACTTCCGCGTGGCCGATGGGCAGCTTCGAGGAAGGGTGGCACGCCTGCTGGTCACGCCCCTCATCAGGGCACTCAACTCCACCGTCGGCCAAAACTCCTACCTACGATTCATCGACAGCTTCCGCTACCCGCTTGCCGGCGAGTTCGCGATGCGGGACTCAGCCGTGCGCTCGATCCGCATCCCGAGCGACTGGGGTCTGGAGATCGGCGTCCTGTCCGAGATCTATCGCTACTACTCGCCGGAGCGGGTGTGCCAGGTCGACGTAGCGAGCAACTACGACCACAAGCACCAGAACCTCTCGCCCTCAGACTCCAAAGCCGGGCTCAACCGTATGAGCACCGATATCGCCAAGGCCTTCTTTCGTAAGCTGGCGATCGACGGCACGGTGTTCTCGCCGGAGGTCTTCAGGACCCTCAAGGCCAGCTACTACCGAGCAGCGCTTGACCTCGTGGACCGGTACCACAACGACGCCGTCATCAACGGGCTCGAGATCGACCGGCACGAAGAAGAGAGCGCCGTCGAGATGTTCAGCCAGTCGATCATGCGTGCGGGGGATCAGTTCCTGACCAACCCGATGGAGACCCCGTTTATCCCGAGCTGGTCCCGGGTCGAGAGCGCGGTGCCCGATGTGTTCGAACGGATCGTCGGCGCGGTCGAGGCTGACAACGCCTGAGCGCTAGCGGTTGGTGAGCCAGACCGACTGATAGGGCTCAAGTTCGATGTGGCCCTGGGCGCCAATATCGGTCGTGCCCGCCAGCAGATCTCGCCACGAATCCGTACTGATCAGATTCAGGTCGCTCAACGCGATCTGTTGCGGCTCTGCGCTCACGTTGTTGAGGGCGAAGATGCTCTGATCGCGATCGATACTCTGGCGCCAGAAGGCGAACACCGAGGGCACCAGCTGAAGGGTGAACTGTGTCGCGTTGGGGTGGAACGCCGGCTGGGCGATCCGGACCCGAATTCGCCGTCGCAGCTCGTCGAGAATGCGGGCGGAGTGGTGAGCCTCGTCGGCGAGCACCGCCTGCACGTCGGCGAACTCCAGCCGGCGGCGGTTGATCTCGCGATACCGGCCGGTGCGGGTGACCGCCTCAGCGTCGTTCGGGCTGCCGAGGAAGCTGTGGAAGTAGATCGCGGGGATGCCCTCGAGCGCAAGCATGATCGAATGGGCGCAGATGAAGCGCTCGAGGTGCCACCGGTCAGGCCCGTCGTGGGTCTCGGCCAGGGCGTCGAACAACGAGACGTTGAGCTCGTACGGCTGGGGCCCGTCGGGCGTCGCGTGCGAGCTCACCATGCCGCCGCCGCGGGCGATGGTCGCGATCATCGCGTCGCGTTCTTGCGTTGCGAGAATGCCCTCGGCGGGCCGAAGCCCGATGCCGTCGTGTGACGCGATGAAGTTGAGGTAGGTGCAGCCGAGCGGGGCTGGGGGCATGCTCATCATCCATGCCTGAAGGTTTCCGGCACTGCCGCGAAGCAGCGCGTCGATGATCAGCGGGGGCAGGCTGAAGTTGTAGATCGCGTGAGCCTCGTTGCGATTCCCGAAGTAGGTCAGGTTCTCGCGATTGGGCACGTTGGTCTCGGTAACCAGCAACGCCTCTGGCGCGCGCCACTCAAGGAGTGTGCGAAAGAGCCGGATCACCGCATGGGTCTGGGGCAGGTGGATGCACGAGCTGCCCAGCTCCTTCCAGAGGTAGGCCACGGCGTCCAGACGCAGCAATCGCGCGCCCACGGTCAGATAGCCGTCGATCACCTTCAGGATTTCGAGGAGCACCTCGGGGTTGCCGTAGTTCAGATCGATCTGGTCGGGACTGAACGTGCACCAGACGTGCCGCGTGCCGTCCGCCGTCTCGACGGGCTGGAGTACAGGGTGGGTACGCGGCCGCACCACCTTGGAGGTGTCGGCGTCACCTTCAGGCGTGATGAAGTAGTCGGCACCAGGCTGCTCGCCACGGGCCAGCTGGGCGAACCACTCTGAGCTGCGTGAGACGTGGTTCAGCACCAGATCGCTCATCAGCGACCTGTGCTT
>CAMYIK010000151.1 GCA_947258365.1 uncultured Thermoleophilia bacterium
AGCCACCCTCGCATGGGCCTGCAGCGTGGTACTCCTGTCCGGCTGGCAGCCCGCCAGGCGGATGGACGGCCTTGACCGTGGCCTCGTACTGCTCCGCCGTGCCACCCTCGTAGAAGTGCGTGATCAAGTAAGCCATCTCTTACCTCGGTCGGTTGCTCCTATGCTCGAGCCCCACGGCACGGGAGCCTGAGCCGCGCTCGGCGCCAGAGTGTCATCGACGACGCCATCGGTCAACGATCGGAAGTGAGCCGACGCCGCCCGACAGCAACTCCGAGCGCCGCCGCGGGACGCTGGCGATGGCCGGCCCACCCTTCGCCTGGCACCCGCCCAGAGCAGCAGAACGGGCACTCCTGCGGTCGCCGGCGTCCGGCCGACGGTCGCCTCGAGACTCGGAACCAAACCCGCGAATAACTGTTTTGCATTGGGGGTTTCCCCGGCCTTACTCTGGCTTCGGCGTGCCTACGGCAAGAACGCGCTCGGAGGACCTCCCCGAGCGTTCCGCTGCGTCTACTACTGGCGCACTACCCCCCCCCCGCGGCTGTGAGCGCCTCCGGGGGCACGATTCACCTTGCGCTCTGGCGCGCTGCCACCGATCTCCGGAGGTCTTCAAGTCACCCTGGTGTGCGGTGGCCTCCGGGTGCAGGGGGCCTCGCCGACTGAGAAACTGAGCTCCGCACGGCCGGCGAGGTCTTGATCAACCACCGCGGAAGGGTGGAAGCGCCGGTGCAGGCATCTGGTGAAACCTCCGATCTCACTACCGCAGGCCCGGAGTGACTGGTGGATCGGCCATTTCGAGCCCACCGCACGACTCATGCACGAGTGACCGACCAAGGAGCACCGATGAAACGGCTCGCGTACTTCTTCGACGGGACCTGGGCAGACCCCACGGACAGCACCAACGTCTCGCAGCTCAAGAAACTGGTCGCGCCGATTGGACCCAACGGCACCAAGCAGCTGGCCGAGTACGACCCAGGCGTTGGCTCCAAATGGAACGAGCGCCTACGCGGCGGCATGTTCGGCTTCGGCCTGCTCGACAATGTCACCGACGGGTACCGCTGGCTCGCCTCACACTACGAGGAGGAAGACGAGGTCTTCATCTTCGGCTATAGCCGTGGGGCCTTCACCGCGCGCTCGCTGGCGGGAGTAATCGCGCGTTGCGGGCTACTCCACTCGGTCAATGACGACGGCGTCGAGCGCGTGATCGCGCGCTACAAGAAGGGCAAGGGCGCAACCGCGCGCTACGAGCTCGAGTGGCTATCTGATGAGGAGAAAGCCCGACTGCCGGCGGAGGACCGGTGGCTGCTCGAGCCCTCCCGGGCGGTCGACATCCAGTTCATCGGAGTCTGGGACACCGTCGGAGCACTGGGAGTGCCGTTTGGCAACCTGCCGGGCATCAGCCGCCGCTCCCAGCAGTTCCACAACACCAATCCAAGCGTCACATACAAGAACATGTTCCAGGCGCTCGCGATCGACGAGAACCGCAAGCCGTTCGACGCGACGCTCTGGACGGACTTCCAGGAGCCCGGACAGGCCCCTCCCGAGCTCAAGCCCGATCAACGCCTTGAGCAGCGCTGGTTTGCCGGCTCGCATTCGAACATCGGCGGCGGAGGCTCAAAGAACACGCTGGCACGGATTCCGCTGGCTTGGCTTCAGCAGATGGCTGCCGAGGCTGGGCTCTCCTTCACCAAGCAGGTCACGCCGAACCCCACAGATCATCGCGGCGATGTGCGCGATAGCTATCGCTTCTTTCTGAAGCGCACGTACCCCTTGCTTCGCATCGGACGCGGACGGCACTGGCGCGAGGTCGGGCGTCAGCCGCGACCGACAACGACACGCCCAGGTACCTCGTACACACTCAACGAGACCATCGATGCCAGCGTCTTTGACCGCTGGCGAGACACGTCCAACTACCGTCCGCGCAACCTCGTCGACTGGGGCAAGACGGCGGGCAAGGATCCCGGGAGCGTGCACGGGACAATGGAGGCTTGAGCCGTCACCCCAGCTGTGCCGCTCGATCGAATCACAGGGACTCGAGCTCGAGGCGCAGGAGCGCGTGATCTGAGTAGTCCTTGAGCCACTCGCGTTGCTTGGCGGAGGGCCGCTCCCGGATGAAACCATCCAGGGTTGACTGGCTCATCAGGAGGGAAGACCTGACTCGAAGTCATCAGTAGACCTTCGCTGGCGTCAGACACACTTCTATCTCGCCAGTGAAGGCCGTCGCTTGGGCTTTCTCGACTCTTTGGCAAGCCTCATTGGACGCCACAGAGCGGTCAACTGCCCATCCACCGCGTGACTCAAGGCCTTGGGCGCGCACGTTAGTTGCTGCTGGGATTACTACTGCTGGACGCGCTGAAGCCCCGAAACCGCTACAAGAGCGGCGGCGGCGGGACGAACCCGCGAATAGCAGTGACGCTGCGTGGCATTCCGGGACCGCACCAACCCCATCTAACCCACTTCCCCTGCGGGATCACGTCAGGATGTACCAGGAGCGGTGCAGCGGGGGATTCCTGCGCGTTTGCACCTGACTTGCGACGGGAGCAGTGGCTACCGTGCAGGTGTGACTTCCCGTGAAACTCCGGCGTTGACGTCGACGATGCTCAGAGACGACGGCTCGGGCCGTTCTTGGCGAGCAACGCTGGTGACCCGGGGTTTGCCCACATCGCCGGGACACGATCTTGGATGCTGGCAGGCGGTGGCGTGACCGCGTGAGCATTTTCAAGCCGCTTCGCTTCGTCTTCATGGCCGACTGCCAGCTCGGCGCCTACGCATCATTCTCCGGACTCGACGAGACCGATGTCGCCAAGTACGCCGAGAAGGGCTTGAGCGTGCGTAGCGCCCCCGCCATAACGGGCTTCGAGTGGGACGCCCGCCGGTACCGGCGGGCCATCGCCGCTGCCAACAGCCTGGCGCCCGAGTTCGTGGTGATGGGCGGCGACATGGTCGATGACCCGCGCAACGAGGGCCAGTATGACGAGGTTCGGCGCATCACCGGCACGCTTCGCCCCGAGATCCCGATGCACTGGGTGCCGGGGAACCACGACGTTGCCTTTGACGCCGTCGTTCCGACCCCGCACAGCGTGAGCGCGTATCGCCGGCGCTTCGGCGCCGACGCCTATGCGTTCGATCACAAGGGGGTGACCTTCATCGTGGGGAACACCGCGATTTGGGACCGCCCCGAGGGGATGCCCGGCGGGTGGGAGGCACAAGTCGGGTTCCTCGAACAGGAGCTGGAGGCCGCCCGGCGGCGGAAAAGCACCCACATCATCGTGTTCGCCCACCACCCCCTATTCACCGCCTCGCCAGACGAAGACACGTCGTATTGGAACATCACACCGACGCGGAGGTCGCTTGTGCTCGATCTGCTGGTGACCTACGACGTGCGGGCCGTGTTCTCCGGACATTGGCATCGCAACGGCGGCGGAGTCGTCGGCGACATGCAGATAGTGGTCTCCGGGCCCGTCGGCTACCCCCTCGGGCCGGATCCGTCGGGGCTGCGCATTGTCGACGTCGGCGCCAACGCCGTGGAGCACCGCTACGTTGCACTCAGCGAATTCGACGGAGAAGGAGAGGCGTAGGCGATGCCCAAACCGGCGATCCTCGCGGTCGACGACGACCCGCAGGTGCTCGCGGCGGTGCGCACCGACCTCCGAACCAAGTACGCGGCCGACTATCGGATCGTGGCTGCCGACTCCGGCGGGTCCGCGCTCGAGGCCGTCGAGCAACTGCACCGAAGGGGCGGGGAGGTCGCGCTGTTCCTCGTCGACCAGCGGATGCCCGGCATGACAGGCACCGAGTTCCTGGTGGCCGCGGCCGTGCACTTCCCCGAGGCGAAGAAGGTGCTGCTCACCGCCTATGCCGACACTACGGCGGCAATCCAGGCCATCAACAAGGTGGGGCTGGATCACTACCTGATGAAGCCGTGGCACCCCCCGGAGGACACCCTCTATCCCGTGCTCGACGATCTGCTGGGCGACTGGTGGGCCGGGCACCGGCCGGCGTTCGAGGGCATTCGCGTCGTCGGCGCCCGTTGGTCGGCAGCCACTCACGACGCCACTGACTTCCTCGCCCGGAACCAGATCCCCTACCGCCTGCTCGACGCAGAGCGCGACGAAGAGGCGGCCGCGCTGCTCGAGGCCGTGCAGTCGGTAGCGCTGCCCGTGGTCTTCTTCCCAAGCGGCACCGCGCTCGCCCAGCCCGACGCACGAGCTCTCGCAGCCGAGGTGGGCCTACAGGTGACAGCCTCGGCGCCATTCTTCGACGTGGTCGTGGTGGGCGCCGGACCGGCCGGACTGGCCGCCGCCGTTTACGGCGCATCGGAAGGCCTGCGGGTGGCTGTCATCGAGCAGCAGGCGACCGGTGGGCAAGCCGGCTCGTCGTCGCGCATCGAGAACTACCTCGGGTTCCCGACCGGCATCAGCGGCTCTGACCTCGCCAGACGGGCCGCGGCGCAGGCGAAGCGATTCGGTGCCGAGATCCTCACCGCGGTCGAGGTCACCGGCATCTCAGTCGACGACCTGTCGAAGAGCGTCACGCTGGACGACGGCTCGGAGATCCGGTGCAAGGCGATCATCATCGCATCCGGCATGACGGTGCGAAGGCTCGATGTCGCTGGGTACGAGAAGTACACCGGAGCAGGCGTGTACTACGGCGCCACCCTCGCCGAAGGGGCGACGTTCCAAGGCGAGAACGTGATCGTCGTCGGGGGAGCGAACTCGGCCGGCCAGGCGGCGATGATGCTCTCCCGGTTTGCCGACCGGGTGATCTTGGTGGTTCGAGGCGAGTCTCTCGAGGTGAAGATGTCGAGCTATCTCATCGACCAGATCGCGGCGACGGACAACATCGAGGTTGCGCTCGGCACCCAGATCGCCGAGGTGCGGGGCGGCGAGACCGTGGAACAGGCGGTGCTGCGGAAGACAGAGACCGGCGCCGAGACGGTGCGGGAGGTGAGGGGCATCTTCATCTTCGTGGGCGCCGTTCCCCACACCGACTTCCTCGAGGGCGTCGTGGCGCTGGACGACCGGGGATTCGTGCTCACCGGACCCGAAATCGGCCAGTTCGGAGCCCCACCGACCCCCTGGCCACTGGACCGGTCCCCCTTCCTCCAGGAGACCAGCGTTCCCGGCATCTTCGCCGCCGGCGACGTACGGCACGGGGTCGTGCGTCGCGTCGCGTCGGCGGTCGGACAGGGATCGGTCTGCCTCTCCTTCGTCCACCGCTATCTCGAGACCGTCTAAGCGGTGGTCGTCGAGCGCCTCCGCGGCGTGCCGCTGTTCTCCGAGCTCTCGGCCGACGACCTGGCGCGCATCGGACGAAGCGTGACGGAGGTGAATCTCACGGCCGGCGAGCCGCTCTTCGCCGAGGGCGACGCCGGCAACCACGGCTACGTGATCGTCGAGGGCGAGCTAGAGGTGCTGAAGGCCACCCACCGGCGGAAGACGCTGCTCGCCGTGCGGGGTCCGGGAGAGGTGATCGGGGAGATGGCGCTGCTCCAGGAGGAGCCGCGGATGGCCTCGGTCCGCGCTCGCTCGGACGCCGTGCTGCTCTGCATCCCCAAGGCGGCACTCGATGATTTGTTCGAGACCAGCCCCTCGGTGGCTCGCGGGATGCTCTCGACCTTGCTGGAACGCTGGGAGGAGACCAACAAGCGGCTGCGCCACGCCGACCGCATGGCCCAGCTCGGAACGTTGACGGCCGGGGTGGCTCACGAGCTCAACAATCCGGCTGCGGCGGTGAAGCGAGCCGCCGATCAGCTGGCCGATGCGCTGACCGAGTATCAGCGGGCCGTCTCGAGATCCTCGCTCGACGCCTCCTCGGTGCACGGAATCTCGGCCACGGTTGGCGGTAAGGACACGCCCATCCTTGATCCCCTCGAGCGCTCCGACCGCGAGGAGACGATCGAGAGCTGGCTGGACGAGCACGGTGTGGCCGCCGGCTGGCGACTGGCGCCCGCCGTCGTCGACGCGGGCTACGACATCGCGGCTCTCGAGGGCCTGCTCGCATCGTCAAAGGGGGAGCCCGCCGCCGTGGTCGAGTTGGCGGTCGCCTCGGCGGCCATGCACGGACTGGTGGACGCGATCGCGGGCGGCGCCGAGCGCCTCTCGAGCATCGTCGGGGCGCTCAAGTCGTACTC
>CAMYIK010000152.1 GCA_947258365.1 uncultured Thermoleophilia bacterium
GCATCTCAGCCCCCTTCAACACGGCTGCGGCGAGTTCGCCCGCAGTCGTCCCGGTACAGGGGCAAACCGTCATGCTGGGCGACAGCCTTGCTCGCGTGCAGATCTGGATCAGTGCTTCCTGATCGACCGAACTGACGTCGACTCCGACGGCGAAAGGCTCGTCGAGCTGCCGCATAACGATGGCATCGTCTGGGCAGATCTCGAGACAAGCCTGGACGTTGTAGCAAGAATCATCGTGCATGACGGCGATATTCTTGCCCGGCCCGACCTCCTGATCCGTGCGCTTCCGCATGGAAATCGCAACCGTCGGGCAGACCTGTTCGCAAAGCCGACATCCCGTACATTGATCGCCCAGGATCTCGGCCACCATTGTCACGCGCTTAGTCATCGGGCTCCTATTCTAGCTGCTCCGCCACGCGCTGACCGGCCAACGTCTCGGCGATAAACGGCGGCCCGTTCCCACGGGGCCCACGCTCGTCCGCGGCTGGCTTGGATGCAAGCCAGGAGGCGATTTTTCCGTGTCCGATCTCCAGGCGCGCGCTGTGGTCACCAATGTCGAATCGCACGGTTCCGGTTGGCCCGCGAGCCTTGTCGTTGGGTTCAGGATCCGACTGAAATGCCTTCAGGAGCGCATTGGGTTGGATTCGGAGCGAGGGGGCACCCGACTCGCATCACCGAGAGGCACCAGGGATACTGAGTCGCGCTCATCTTTCTGGATGCTGTCATCATTCGCCAACTTCGATCCGGATCTTGGGAATTGCCTGAGGTTCACTTGCGCGCGCGATCAAGGGTGCTTCGGCGTCGACGCCGACCCCGCTGGCGACCCACTGCTCTAGTGATGCCTCCAGCTCTTGATCTTTACGCTGAGCCGCTCGCGCAACACGTGGGCGACGGCGGCCGCCACGGCCGCCGGTTCTCTGTGGTCTCGCAGCACGCCCAGTGCCGCTCCGATTCCCAGCTCGACCTCGTCGTTCGGTCCCGGTAGCGAGATCAGGAGGCCGGTCCCCGCGCGCCCTACCCCAATGCGGACGCCGTCCTTTGCGTGGCGGCCGTGGCCCTTCTCGAAGCGACACAGGTAGGGCGTCAGCGCAGCGGGGTCGACGGCCTCCAGGGCCTCGATGGTGCAGTCCTTCGTCTCGGCGCCGACGCCGCCCGTCGTCACCACCAGGCCGTAGCCTTCGTCGAAGACGGCGCACCTCAAAGCACTCGCGATCTGCTCGCGATCGTCGGGAAGCGGGGGACGCTCATCGACGGTGTATCCGGCGCTCTCGAGCCGCTGGCGGAGCAACGGCGTGTTCGTGTCTTCGATCTGCCCCGCCACTACCTCGTTGCCCGTCGGAAATACGACGGCGCGCATGCGGATGTTGGCGTCGATCTCGCGCATCATCTGGGTCGAACGGTCGAGTGCGGCCTTCCCTTCGACCTCGTCGAGGGAAAGCCAACCGAGCATGCCCTCTGCGCAGAGGTCCGTCTCGTCGGTCACGTCGACGCCTTCGATTCCGCCGATGGCATCGAGGATGGCGCCGCGCTTGCCCACAATTTGATAGGCGTCGATGTTGCGGCGCAGGATGTCGAGGGCAAGCAGATCATCCCGTGCGTCGATGACGAGAACCTCGTCATCAGGAAGCCCCAGTGTGGCGGCCACCGCGCCCGCGATGGCGGTGAGGTTCGCGCCCGCGAGACCCACCCGCTCCACTCGGATCTCGGTCTTTTCGAGCGTGTCCCAGGTTGCGTTTGCCGTCATCGGACCTCCTCCACCGTGAGACGCAGGTCGACGAGCGGTGCGTCCACGATCGCGCGACCGATGCAGAGCGCCTCGGCCCCGAGCCGCACGAGTTCGTCGAGATCGCCTGGCTGAACGCCTCCAGCGAAGGCAACCGTCACGCGCTCCCGAACCCCCAGCGCATCGAGCGCCTCGACCACGGGCTTGATGTCGGCGGGCACGCCGGTGTCGACAAAGACCGTGGTTGCGCCGAGCGAGACCGCGAGCTGCGTCTCCTCGAATAGCGTCGCCTCCTCGCCCATCAGTTGGACGACTTTCTGGTGGGTGTCGAGATGTGCAAGAGATTCAAGGGCATCGCGGAGGCCACCTAACATTCTCACGTAGTTCTTGTCGAGGTAGATCATCGGGTGCTCGGCCATGCGGCCGTTCGCGCCGCCCACCGAGACCGCGTGTCGGACCAGCGGCTTCGTCTCGGAGGGCACCTTCTTCCACGCACCTCCGACGATGCGAATGCGCCCATCGGCCTCCTCCACGAGCTGGCGCGTCGCGGTCGCAATCCCTGAAGGCTTGGCGATCAGGCCGATGAGGTTTTCCTCCGCGATCGTCACTGTCTTGGCGGGACCCACGACCCGGAGAATCGCGTCACCGTGTGCCACGGAGTCGCCATCCTCGAGACAGATCTCGACCCGAAGACCGAGTTCGAGACCACGTTCCGCGGCGACGTGGACTCCGGCGAGCAGGCCGGGCTCAGCTGCCCGGATCGTGGCGACGACTTCTCGTCCCTCGAGGCCACGGAAGATCTCATCTCGGATGTCCGCAACGTCGGCGAGCCCATTCACGGCGTCACTCCTTCCAGCCCGCGTTGGCGCAACCACATCGGCAACAGCTCACTCTCGACGTGTTCGCTGACGGCGCTCGCACGCGAGCGCAGGAAGTTCGCCATGCTCGGGCTGACCGTCAAGTGCCCGTAGCTTCCGTCGAAGACGAGAACCTTGTCCGTCGCGCCACGATGCTGCGCAGCCTCGAGCGCGTCGTCGAAAGTCGGCTCCACGTTCATGACATCCGCGAACACCGGGTTCGACGCATCCTGACGCCAGAGCTTCGCTTGCTCCTGGCCAACGACATAGGTCGGCGAGGCGATGGGCATGGCGCCGTAGGGAATGCCTGCCCCGACCCAAGCCTGATTGACCACGATTCCACGGATCGCCGGGTTCATGAGCTGTTCGCCGGCACCCGCTCCGCCGGGCTCTACGAACCAGCTCGCGGTGGACGGTACGGACAGGTCGAACGAATCACGCCGCGAGGTAAGGAGCACTCCGTAGATCACACCCCCCGCATGCAGGTAGTAGCCCCAGCGCCCCCCGTCCCAGACCGCGACGCAGTCCTCGATCTCCCCGAAGAGCCGCTGCATCTTTCCGTAGCTCTTGAGGTGGTCGGCCGTGATCGTGCGGTCGATTTCGTAGAGGTCGTTCGAGGCCTGCACATCGATGACCCCGGTCGGCGAGGTCCGCAGCACGCAGCTGAAAACATAGCGCTGCTGGACGAAGTCCGAGTCGAATATCGCGCGCGGCAGGATGCTGCTGCTGCGGTTTCCGAAGTTCGCGTGGTAGACCGAACGCGTTTCCATTCGCGCGTACGACATCACGAACGACTTCAGCGACTTGTAGAGTAGCCGGTTGAAGTACATCTCACGCGGATCGTCGTAGTAGGCGTGGATGAAGTGCTTCGCATCGTAGGCGCGCGCGACTCCGTAGAGCGTGCCGATGCGCGTTTCGATCGGGACTCCCTTGTCGAACGGGAGCAAGCCCTTGACCTGGCCTTCGAAGTATTCGCCGAGTTCGAAGTGCTGCTCGACTTCCTCGGCTTCCTTGTGACCGCGGTACATGGCCAGGCGCAATCGCGGCTTCACTCCGGTCCGCTCGATGACGAGGTCACGAATCGTCTTGATCATCTCGACGTAGGGACGCCCGCCCATGATCCCGAAGCCGTGCTCACTCGCGCAGATGTTGACGCTCTCGCCCTTCTTGATCTTCGACATGTCGACGGCACGCAGGGTGGCTGCGGCAGCTCGGCGAATCCGACCGAGATCGTCAGCGTCGTCGGTGTAAATCGGTTCGGGGAAGTCTGGGAAGAGCTCGCGCACCGGAAGGGAGACGAATCCCGGCATCGCTGCGACGCGCGGTCGCAGGGCCGGCGCGTAGTCGGACGGCATGAAGTCGGGCGGCATGACGCTGGCAGCACTCATTCGGGACTCCGTTCTTTCGAGGTTTCCTTGCGGACCTGGTAGACGTCGAGATCCTCGGCGAGCCAAGAGCCGCTCTCTCCGTCCAGCTCGCTCCCTTCGAGATCCATCATGGTCAGCGAGAGGTCGTAGAGCCGGAAGCCCTTGTTCGGCTTGACCTCGTGACCCGCGGCCTTGAGCAAGCGCAACGTCGGCGCGACGCAGTAGATCTTGCAACCGCCGCGCATCCCCGTCATCGCGGAGACATCTTCGAGGGTCTCCGCACCGGAGACGATCGCGGCCGCGACTACGACCGCCGACGCAGAGGGGGCACACGGGCACACCGGCGAGTTGACTGACATGTCTGCTTTCGCCACCAGGGCGAGCGCCCGTTCGCGGAGATCGGCGTCGAGCGGCTCTGCCACCGGGAGTGCCAGTGGCTCACTTCTTTCGGTCATCCACATCACATCTTCAGGACACCGGTCGACGCAGTAACCGCATCCGATGCAACGCGCGTCTTCGATGTAGGCCTTGCGCTCGCTCATCGTGATGGCGCCACTCGGGCACGCGATGTCGCACCAGTTGCAACCCGTACAACCTTCGAGATCGAGCTCCGCGACGTAGTTCAGCTGAGCCATTTCGCTCCTCCTCGCGCGTGCAGTGGGCGGAAGCCATCCATGACCGCCTCCAACCCTTCCGCGACTTCTTCGACGGACTTCCCGAGATAGAGCTGGTTCGCGAGCGCGAGCGAGGCCAGACCATGCAGGGCCGCCCATGCCACGTGGGCGATCAACTCGGGATCTCCTTCGAGGACACCGGCTGCCACCGCATCGTGGAAGGCCTGGGTGCAGGCTTTCCAGGCTCGCGCCTGCGCCTCCCGCGTCTCCGGCGACATGTATTCCTGGCGGAGTTCGAACATGAGGCGGAAGGCCTCGGGGTGATCGAATGCGAACTGGAGATAGGGAGCGCCGAATGGACCGGACGGGGGGGCTGCGAGCGCCGCGGTCATGTAGTCCGCGAGATGGCCGAAGGCCCTACCGCGGACTGCGTCGAGAAGGTGTTCCTTGTCGCGAAAGTAGGTGTAGGGCTTCGCGTAGCTGCAGCCGAGCCGCTTGGCCAAACGGCGCAGACTCAACTGTGAAACCCCGTCCTCCCCGATCATGGAGAGCGCGGCCTCCGACGCCTCGCTGCGGAAACTCTGGATCTCGGTCTCGGTGAGATGCGGACGCGCCAACAGAACCTCCTGGACTTTTTGATTATCGTTGTTAAATTAACATTGTCAAGAAAAATTCCTCGATTCCTACCCTTTTCGACCCTCATGAGCTTCCACGTCCCAGGCCAACCACCCTGCCCTCGAGGCGGGCAACGCCCGCGGTCGTCACCGGCGCTGCGAGCGGAATCGGTCTCGCAGCCGCAAGGCGATTTGCCTCGCTCGGCCTCCGCGTCTGTCTCGCGGATCAAGACAGCGAATCCCTCGCGACCGCGCTCGCGGACCTCGGCAAGAGCGACGACGTCTTCGCCCACCCCACCGACGTATCGGATCCTGCCTCGGTCGACGCCCTTGCGCGCGAGGTGGAAACCCGTTTCGGCCCGATTTCGGTCGTGATGAACAATGCCGGTACTGGAGGCGGCGGCGACGCCCTCTCGAACCCCGAGGGCTGGCAGCGCGTCCTCGGCGTCAACCTGATGGGCGTCCTTCACGGTGTGCAGCGCTTCGTGCCCGCCATGGTCGAGGGCGATGCGCCCGGGCTGGTGATCAACACGGGCTCCAAGCAAGGCATCACGCAGCCCCCGGGTGACACGGCCTACAACGTGAGCAAGTCCGGCGTGAAGTCGCTCACCGAGGGACTCGCGCACACCTTGCGCGAGATGACCGGCGGACGCGTGACCGCGCACCTCCTCGTTCCCGGTTTCACCTACACGGGAATGATCGCGCGCTTCCTGCCCGAGAAACCGGACGCCGCATGGACCCCCGAGCAAGTGGCCGAGCATCTGTTCGAACGCCTCGGACACGGCGCCTTCTACATCCTCTGCCCTGACAACGAGACGACCGCGGAGATGGACCGCAAACGTATCCTTTGGACAGCGGGCGATCTGGTCGAGAACCGGCCCGCGCTCTCGCGA
>CAMYIK010000153.1 GCA_947258365.1 uncultured Thermoleophilia bacterium
TCCACGTCGTGGAACGCGTAGTAGAGGCGGATCTCCTGGAACTGGCGGTAGACGGCGTCGAGGGCGCGCACGTCCCAGAGCCGCGCCTCGGAGAGCAGGTGCTCGTTCTCGGCGACCGTTCGCCGCGTGAGCTCCTCGGCGACGGGGAAGCGGCGCTCCTCGACCTGGTCCAGCCGGAAGCCACGCTGCGTGAAGGCGATGTTGTGGGCGATGTAAGGCTTCTCGAAGCTGATCTCGTTGGGCTCGACGACGAGGAATTGCACCAGGTTGGGGACGACGACGAGCACGAGCAGCCACACGGCCGCGATGGCGAGCACGGCCGTCGGGAGCGGGCCGAGCGCGAGCGGCGGCCCGCCGCGGGAGCGAAGCCGCAGCCGGAGGCGCCGGGCCAGGGACGGAACCAGGGGCGCGGCGCCCAGGCCGAGGGTCGCTGCGGCCACCAGCCAATAGGCGGGCAGGCGCACGTGGATGTCGGTCCAACCGGGACCGGCTACGACGCCCCATTCGGAGTAGAGCAGGTGGTAGCGGGCGAGAAGCATGCCCGCGGAGCCGACCGCCGCCAGGCAGGCCGCGCTCCAGAGGAGAGGGCGCGGTGACGCGCCGGCGCGGAGGGGGATCACCCCGCTGCGCGACGGCGCAACGAGGGCGACTGCCGAGGCCGCGAAGACCAGCAGCGTCACGCCCAGGACGAGCAGGAATACGCGATCCAGAAGCGGCAGGACGAAGAGGTAGAAGCCCGTGTCGTGCCCGAAGATCGGCTCGGCCATGCCGGTCGTCACACGGTTCAGGAACAGGAGACCCGCTTGCCAGCTCCCGAAGCCCCAGATCCCCCCGCCGACTGCACCGGCGAGCGCCGCGCCGCGCCGCAGCCCGGCCGGCGCCACGGCGAGGAGCCGGCACAGCAGAGTCACGCCCACGCCGGCGGCCGCCGCGCCGACGACAGCCGCGACGGCCTTCGCGGCCACCATCCGCCAGAAGCGGTCGGCGTAGCCCGCAGCGTCGAACCACAGCATCTCGGCCCAGAACGAGAGCAGCGCGAAGAAGAGGACGGTCCCGGCGATCACGAGGCCACCCGCGACCAGGCGCCCGCGGCTGTGCCGTTCGAGGGCGGACCGAAGGATCCACCCTCCCAGCACGAGCAGCGCGAGGAGCAGGAGCCAATACATAACGCGAGCAGCCCCCTCCGTGGCGCGTCGGATGCCGCCCCGAAGCGTAGCGCCGCCGTGGGACATATTGTCAAATGTTCTGGATCGCTGGCTCTGGGGAGCCGTGGCTCGGCCGGTAGACTTGCCCACCATCATGGCGCTCACCGAACGCCTAGCCTCCGACCCCGTCCTCGACAGCCGCTACGAGGGCCTCTCTGCGATCTCGGAGCGCGACGAAATCTTCATGGTGTTGCGTTACACGTTCTGAACGCCGCACCGGGAGGTGTCCGGTAGAGCGTTGGCGGGCTCGATGCGCGGATCCCCCGTCGAGTTTTTTTGGGGGGGTCCCCCGCCACGCTTCGGCAGTTGGTCGCCGCTGGCGGTAAACGGGGAACCGGAATCGGCCGCGCTCCCCCGCGAATCGCCTCGACAGGCCACGAGAGCCGTCTCTCTCACGCTGGCACGCCTCTTGCTCTCTCCCTCGTGCAGATCGGAGGAAGGGAGCAAACGACATGACGTAGCGATCGCACGATACGGCCGCCCTCTGCTGAGCCAAGGCGGCCGTCACAGAATTGCGACAGGCAGACAAGCAACTGATCTGACTTGGGAATCTGGTCGGGGCGGTGGGATTCGAACCCACGACGCGGAACCCCCAAAGTTCCGGCAAAAGGTGCGCAAGTGATGGCTCTTATTGGCGTTTTGAGTTTCGTGGCTCAGCAAAACGCGGCGCGAGTTGGGCAAGTGGTTGGTTTCGAAGCGAAAGCCGATTGCGAATCCGGCACTTTCCTGAAGACACACGAAGCATCGCAACGTCGGTGCTCACTCATCCTTACTACTCTGGCCCGCAAGTTCGATGACGTATTTGCTGGGCCCCCTCAGGCGACAAGACGGCGCTCGGGTTCTTCGCTCTCGAGCCTGGAGAGCAGGCGGCGCAGATCACGGCGGGTGAACTTCCACTCGAACGGCTTGGCGACCTGCTGGTAGCGCTCCTGGAAGCCGAGGAGGCGGTCCTCGATCTCCGCGAGCGACTCGCGGTGGTTGGGAGTCAGCGCCTTGCGTTGCACGACGGAGAAGTAGACCTTTACCTGGTTGAGCCAGCTGGCGTGCACGGGCGTTTGGACGTCGGTGATGGTCGGCCATCGCTTCTCCATGCGCGCCACACAGCGCTGGCCTCGATGGGAGGAGCCATTGTCCTCGATCCAGAACACGCGCCTAGCGGACGAGTCAACGTGAGGTTGACTCTCGATGGAGGAGCGGTGAGGAATCGAGTCAGCAAGCGGGAGCGCCGGGCGCGCCTTCTGGGCGTCGCGGTGGCCCTCGCCGTGATGGTGGCAGCGAGCCTGACCATCCGCTGGCCTGCTCCAGCAATCGCCGCGGCGATCGGATTCGGTGCCTACTTCCTCGCGCGTGGAAGGCGCGACTGAGGACCCAGGCGATGAGGCGCCGCCTATGGAGGCGATCCTCCTCGTGGAGACAGTGCCGGCTGCTTGGCCGCTGATGGCGTCGAAGACGTCCCTGCGAGTGCTGTTGCGTTACCTCCAGACCCAATTGTAACAGCGCCAGTCACGCCAGATCTGAGGCTTTACAGCCGATCGCTCCCGCTGAGTGCGAGAGACCAGCAATACACCACCACCGCAAGGGCCGCGCCTCCAAGTGCCCACTGAACAGCAGGGGGTGCAGGCCTCTGGAACGTAATGGCGACTGGGGGCCCTACGATGCAACCGACCGCGAAACCAAAGAAGTGAGCCCATAGATCGGTATGCTCGCTCATGCCGAGCATCGCGAGCAGCGAGAAAGCGGCGGCGATCGGCAACCAGGCTCGGCGACCGACTGTGCCTGCCCGGCGGCGTTGCACGACGCCCACACTGCCGAGCACTCCGACGGCTGCGAACACGGCGGTGGAGGCTCCCACCGAGACGTGGTGGGAGCCATGGAGAAGAGCGTTCGCTAGATTCCCGCCCGCGCCGGCCAGTAGGACGAGGGCCGAGCCGACCCCCGCACCCAACGCACCGCATACGACGCTCAAGAAGAGAGTGCATGCGATCGCGTTGGACAGCAGGTGTGCAAGATCGGCATGGAGCGTAAGGGCCGTGACCGCGCGCCAGAATTCGCCCGCGAGAATCAGTTCGGCGTCCGCACTGCCGCGATCGAACCAGTGGACTGCTGGATTCCGCGGCCCGGTAAGCAGAAAGAAGGCTCCGAGCGCCGCTGAGACGGCGAAGCTCGCGCGCAGATTGGCAGCCGGGACCGAACGCTCCCGCTGTGACCTCGGCTGGTTCTCGTTCTCGTAGCCAGCAAGCACGGCGGTCGCCATCTCTGCCTGGTCGGCTGGCACCGAGAGGACGAAGCCTTCCTCCCGGCGCCGCACCGTCGGAGAGAGGTCCGACGACACGAGCACGAGCGCCCACTCGTCCGCGAGCTTGTGCGTGCGGGCGATTCGAAGGGAGATCTCTGAAGAACCGCTTCTCGCTGACCTCACACTACGAAGCTAGCTCGTTGCGCGGACTACGAGCCCCGCGGGCAGCTCGTGGGGGCCGAGCGCCGCGACTCTGGAAGTCTGCACCTTAGATCCGCTCGCGGTCCAGGATCAGGTAGCGCGCGGTCGTTTCCCAGGGGAACGCCTCGACCATCTGCTGCGGCGTCCGCTGGGCGGTTGGGTGCGCCGTGGCATGGAGATGAAGGAGCTTCCGTCTCTCCAGGCTCAGCACCACGAACACGAAAAGCAGCCCAAAGGTCACGGTCGGCACCACCGCGAAGCCGATGGCGATCATCTCCCGAAGATGACTGCGGAGGAAGGCCTGCCAACCTTGCGAGGGTGATTTCCGGCGCCGTGGCAGGTACTTCGAGACCGTGGACTGCCCGAGGGTGAAGCCGAGCTTGAGGAGTTCCCATGGATCCGGGGTGCGCCCCTGTCCCTTCCGAAAACTCCATCTGTCCCCTCATCAGGCGGCCTCCACCAACGCTACGAGCGGCGGACCGCCTGAATCGCAATGGATGAGATTTTCGGGACGGAGAGGTAGCGGGCTGATCGAGAATCCTCAAGAGTGCCGTGCAGTTCGGATTTCCGGGAACGACAGGTCTCCATCACGAATATGCTTGGCGCGAAGCATCCTGATGAGTTGCTTCGAAACCCACGATCAGGCCATCAGAGATCGCGGATGAATACTGAGAACAGACAGGCACTCCATCATCGATAGGAGCGTCGAGCCGCCTGACCCACGGTGGATGGTGTTTTCGGAAGCGACAGGCGCGCGACGCCGCGCAGCGGGAACATCAGAGACGACCACGTCCAGCTTGCTTCGCAGTCCATACCATCAGAGGCCCCGGGGACCCTAGTTCGCGCGCTCGCGCCGGGCCCCGGTGACGTGGGCCCCGATGGGTCGCTCGTAGAGGAGCTGCAGCGTGCGCCGGTCCCGCTCGCTCAGGCCCTCGGCCGGGCTGCGCACCCAGCGGTACATGATGTCGTTGGAATCCGGGCTGTGCCCCCCCAGTCCCAGGGCGTGCCCCATCTCGTGGAGCATGGTCTTGTAGACGTCCTGGATGTCGGCGACGCGGCTGTCGTTCCAGCGCGCGGTCACCAGGATCCGCGAGACGCCGAACCGACGCTGCATCCGATTCACATCGTAGGCGCAGTGGGCGATGTACCAGTTGCCGTCGGGCTCGTCGGCCCAGACGATCGGGATGTCGGCGTCGCCTGCGTCGTCCACGAATGCGAAGCGCGGTATCCCCGGACCGGCCACGTCCGCCCAGTCGGTGATCCCGTCCCGCACCGAGTCGAGAATCGCGACGGGATCCTCGAACAGGCCCGGGCGAGGCGCCGGCAGGTGCACGCGCAGCGGCATGCTCCGCTCCGGCCAGCGCAGTAGGACGAAATCGTTCACCGGGACCTCGAAGGCCACCCAGCGCAGGTAGTGATCGCGGCCGCCGCCGAATCCCGACGCGCAGGCGAGCGCCAGCCCGAGCGAGAGGGTCAAGGTCTCGAGAGCGGTCCGCATCCCGGCGACCCTAACCCAACGCGGCGCGGATAGGGCGAACTAGCGTGGTTCTGAGGTCCGACAAGGTTGCGCGTTCTCACAACTCGGTCTTCGCTTCTCGCTGGCCTTCCCTGAAATCCCATCCGGCTCTACTCAAGCCGCCCTCCGCTCGTAGCGGTGGTGGCGGCCGCCCACCTCGGGGATCGCGACGCCCCCCCGAGCTCAAATCGGTCAACCTAGCGAGGATCGGGTGCATCCTTCGCGAGCGCCAGATGGGTTGTGCGTTCTCATTATCGGATCGGCCGCTTCCGCCGTTGCTGAGTTAGATCTGGGGCAGGCGGGCTTCACCGTCGCCAGGGGCGGCGAGCGGACCGATGCCGTTTTCGGAAGTTAAACCAAGGTGCCCGGATGCGATGCCGCGGCTCCCTTCGGCACTTGGTCGTCGCTGGCGGTGAACGGGCAGCCAGAATCGGCGGCGCTTCCCCGTCAATAGCCTCGACAAGCCACGAGACGCCTCTCTCGCGCTGGCACGTCGCTTGCTTTGATCCTCGTGCACATCCGAGGAAGGGCGCGAACGACATGACGTAGCGAGCACACCCTAGGGCCGCCGTTTGCTGAGCCAATAGAGGTGGTCACAGAATTGCGACAGCGTGCCAACCGACCGATTCGTCTCGGGAATCTGGTCGGGGCGGTGGGATTCGAACCCACGACGCGGAACCCCCAAAGTTCCGACGGAAGGCGGGCAACCGCCTGATCTTGTTGGCGTTGTCAGATTAGTGGCTCAGCAAAACGCGGCGCGAGTCGGGCAAGTGTTTGGTTTCAGAGCGAAAGCCGATTGCGAATCCGGCAAGCTTGAAGACGTTTCCCGAATCGCTCTGAGCGCTGTTGGAGAACATCCCTGCGTCAGCG
>CAMYIK010000154.1 GCA_947258365.1 uncultured Thermoleophilia bacterium
GCGTCAAATAGGTGCCACCGGTCAGCGCGAGCGCGGCTGGAAGGGCAAGCGGCGAGTCGGCGAGACTCAGTGCAGCACCCAACCCTAACCCTAGCGTCCATGCGGCAACTGCAGGAATACCCCATTTGTCGTGAGTCTCGCGGCCAGATGTCCAGAACATCATGATCAACAAAACGAGGCCGGGGGCGACAAGTGCCATCACCTCCAAGTACCCGAGCATGCGGGAGGCGAGCCCCGCCACCGCAAGTGCGGAGCCTCCAAGCGCGACGAGCATCAGGGCGACCGGCCGGCCGATGTTGGGGCGTCCGTCGAGCGCCGCAGCGGCACCCGAGTGCAAATTTGTCATCACTGAACCCACGAAGCCGATCGCCAGGAACAGCTGGGCGACGTGCGCGGCGTCCAATTCGACGAGCACCTCAGCCAGATTCCAGGTACCTGTCGCCTTTTGCAGCGACGCCCCTACCGAAACGAAGATCAACAGCGGCACCACCAGGCCGACCGACGCGCACCAGAGCACCTGGCGCCCGTGTTCGAGGTCCAGGGTGAAGTCTGGAGACCTCAGTGCGAACGCCGCCCCATAACCAACAACCAGGGTCGCGCCGGCCAAGGCGGTGGGAAGATCACCGCCGCCGCTCTCGGTGACACGACGCGCCTCATCCCCCGAGGCGAGGACGAATCCGTACGCCCCGATCCCTACAGTGGCGAGCCCCGCCGCGAGCGCCGCCCATGACAGCGCACCCAGTCCCCGCCACACGATCGCCAGCACGACGAAGGCGAACAGACCGATGCCCGCAGCGTCGGGCAGGCCCAGAGGCGGCCAAGCGCCGCCCCCCCGACGCCGGTGTTGACGCCGAACCAGCCGAGCATCATCGCGAGCATCATCCATGAGGCGATACGGCGCCCCCCCAGCCGACCCAGCGGGCCCGCGACCACCCCGCCGAGGTTCTGGCCGAGCCGCTGGCCGAGCATGCCTTGGACAACGGCGAGCGTCGTAAGGACGGCCACCCCCAGCATGGCTGAGAGCGCAAGCCACCATCCGTCGAGATCCTGTCCGAGGCCGCCGCCGAGCATGAGGGCAGCCGGGCTGGTCCCGATTCCTACCCATGGGCCGACGCGTGCGAGCCAGCCCGGTCCCCCCAACCTCAGAGGTCGAATTGGTCCTTCGCCAGGGCGAGACGTGCCTGGAAGGTGGCCTCGACGAGTGCGGCGAGCTTCTCCTCCACCACGTCCTCCGGTAGAGCGTGCAGCCCCGCGCTGGCCGCAACCCAGAGCCGGGACGGGTCGGAGCGCCGCGCTGCCTCGACCACCAGCCGCGCGATGCTGCTCGGGTCCTCCACGTCAGGATTCGTGCCATCGACAATCGCCACGATCTCGTCATCGTCGATGCGATAGCCGCCGGGCGCCTCCGCATCGGTTTCCACGATCACGCAGCCGTTGGCGATCAGCTCTGCCGGTGCACTGGAGCGCCCTTTGACCGGTCGATGAGGCGACGCGTCACGCGCCGGCGTCCATGTGCTGGGCGTGTCGTCATCCGCGCCGCTCGCGGTGACGTCGAGGCCGATGCGATACAGCCGCTCACCCCAACCCTCTTCACCGGGGAGGGCGCCGAGCACGACCGTGGGCAGTAACGGCAGCTCGATTCCCAGTGAGCGGAGCTCATCGCGCCTCATGGAGAGGCTGGCCGCGTCACTTGTGTGCCGCGGAGGGACCGCATAGCGTTATCGAAAGTGCCCAGAACCAGCATGGAGACTGCTATGTCGAATGTCGCCCGAGTAACTGAAATCACCTCCTCGTCCACAGAGAGTTTCGAGGACGCCGTCGCGCAGGGCATTGAGCGGGCAGCCCAGACCCTACGTGGTGTCCGGGGAGCGTGGGTTCAGGAGCAGACGGTCGTCGTCAAGGACGACAAGGTCGCTGAGTACCGCGTCAACCTGAAGGTCACCTTCCTCCTCGAGGACTAACGCTTCAGGAGTCTGGCTCGTACCCGAGGTTGGGTGCGAGCCAGCGTTCGGCGTCGGCCATGCTCATGCCCGCGCGCCCGGCGTAGTCGGCAACCTGGTCGCGCCCGATGCGACCGATCGCGAAATACCTCGACTCCGAGTGGCCGAGGTAAATCCCGCTGACTGACGCAGCGGGAGTCATTGCGAGGCTCTCGGTGAGTTCCATGCCAAGCGTGCGCGCCCCAAGCAGGTCGAACAGGGTCCGCTTTGGTGTGTGATCCGGGCATGCGGGATATCCGAAGGCCGGCCTAATGCCGCGATACTGCTCGCCGATCAGTTCCTCGCTGGTGAGCGACTCGGCCGCGCCGTATCCCCATTCCTTGCGGGCCCGCTCGTGGAGCATCTCCGCGAAAGCCTCGGCAAGACGGTCGGCGATCGCCTTGACCAAGATGGCCGAGTAGTCGTCGAGTTGCTCCTCGAAGCGCGCGGCGATCTCGTCGGCGCCGATGCCTGAGGTCACGGCGAACGCTCCGATGTGATCGCGAACACCGGAATCCCGGGGCGCGACGAAGTCCGCAAGTGAGTACTGAGGCTTGTCATCCGCCTTCTGGCGCTGTTGGCGCAGCATCGGGAAGCGGGCGATCTCGGCCGCGGCATCCTCAGGCGAGAACACCACGATGTCATCACCCTCGCTCGCCGCGGGCCAGAATCCGTAGACGCCACGAGCACGAAGCTCCCGGCCGCTGACGAGTCGCTCCAGTATCCGTTGGGCGTTGTCGTAGAGCTCGCGGGCCGCCTGGCCATGTTCCGGATGGTCCAGGACGGCGGGGTACTTGCCCCGAATCTCCCAGGCGTGGAAGAAGAAGGTCCAGTCGATGTAGGAGAGCAGCTCGCTCAAGGGCAGGTCGTCGATCAGCCGGGCGCCGAGAAAATCCGGCACCGGCGCCGGTGCGCTCCAATCGATGACCGGGGCACGCCTCCGTGCTTCGACCAGTGGATAGATCGGCTTGTCTTGGCGCTCCGCGTACTGATCGCGCAGCCGGTTCTGCTCGGTCGTGATGCCGGCCTCGAACTCGGCACGCGAGTCGGCATCGAGGAGGCTCGAGACCACACCGACCGCTCGTGACGCGTCGAGTACGTGGGTCACGCCATGGGAATACTGGGGTGCGATCTTGACGGCGGTGTGCTGCCGACTGGTGGTGGCTCCCCCGATCAGCAGCGGAACCTCCAGCTTGCGCCGCTCCATCTCGGTCGCGACGTTGACCATCTCGTCCAAGGAGGGCGTGATGAGCCCTGAGAGTCCGATGATGTCGGCGCCGTGCTCCTCGGCGGCATCAAGGATCTTTTCGGCGGGCACCATGACCCCGAGGTCGATGATCTCGTAGCTATTGCAGCCCAGTACGACTCCCACGATGTTCTTGCCGATGTCGTGCACGTCGCCTTTGACCGTGGCCAGTACCACGCGGCCGTTCGTCGCATCCTCGGCCCTCTCGTCCTCCATGAAGGGCTCCAAATACGCGACAGCCCGCTTCATCACCCGGGCGCTCTTCACGACCTGGGGCAGGAACATCTTCCCGGCGCCGAACAGGTCGCCCACGACGGCCATGCCCGCCATGAGGGGCCCCTCGATCACGTGGAGTGGGATCCCCAACTCCTGACGGGCCTCCTCAGCGTCGTCCTCGATGTAGTCGCCGATGCCGTTGACGAGCGCGTGGCTCAGTCTCTCGGCCACGTTGCCCTCGCGCCAGGTGAGGTCTTCGGTCGCTTCCCGCGCAACGCCCTTCACTCCCTCGGCGGCGGCGACGAGCCTCTCGGTCGCATCCGGGCGCCGATCGAACAGGACGTCCTCGACGAGGTCGCGCAGGTCTGCCGGGATCTCTTCGTAGACGACCAGTTGGCTGGCGTTGACGATCCCCATGTCCATGCCCGCCCCGATGGCGTGCATCAGGAAGGCGCTATGCATGGCCTCACGCACCGGATTGTTGCCACGGAACGAGAAGGACAGGTTGCTCACGCCGCCACTGACCCGCGCCCCGTGGCAGCGCTGCTTGATCCGCCGGGTCGCTTCGATGAAAGCGATTCCATAGCCGTTGTGCTCCTCGATCCCCGTGGCGACGGCAAAGATATTGGGATCGAAGACGATGTCGCCGGCCGGCATGCCGACCTGCTCGGTTAGCAGCGCGTAAGCTCGCTCGCAGATCGCGACCTTGCGCTCCATCGTGTCCGCCTGGCCTTCCTCATCGAAGGCCATCACGACGACCGCCGCCCCGTAGCGACGCGCCTTGCGCGCCTTGTCGAGGAAGTCGTCCTCTCCCTCCTTGAGGGAGATCGAGTTGACGATTGCTTTGCCCTGGATCGTCTTCAGCCCGGCCTCGATGACCTCCCACTTGGACGAGTCGACCACGATGGGCACGCGAGCGATCTCGGGTTCGCTTGCGATCAGGTTCAGGAACTTGGTCATCGCCGCCGCGGAGTCGAGCATGCCCTCGTCCATGTTCACGTCGACGAGATTGGCCCCGCCTCGCACCTGTTCAGCGGCCACCTCGAGAGCGGTGCCGTAGTCCCCGGAGGTGATCAGATCCGCGAAGCGGCGGGAGCCGGTGACGTTCGTGCGCTCCCCGATCATCAGGAAGTTGGACTCTGGCCGGATTACCAGCGCTTCGAGGCCGCTGTAGGCGCTCAGGTAGGGGTCTCGCGTCACCGGGACGCGGGGCGGCATGCCATCGGCGGTTCGGGCGATGGCCGCGATGTGATCCGGCGTCGTGCCGCAGCACCCACCCATCAGATTGACCAGCGAGGAGTCCGCGAACGCACGTAGCTCGCCCGAGGTCTCGGTGGGTCCCTCGTCGTACTCTCCGAACGAGTTGGGGAGGCCCGCGTTGGGGTAAACGCTCGTGTAGCAGTCGGCGATACGCGAGAGGTCGGCCAGATACGGACGCATCTCCCGCGCCCCCAAGGCGCAGTTGAGGCCGACGGAGAACGGATTCGCGTGGGCGATCGAGTACCAGAAAGCCTCGATCGTCTGACCCGAGAGCGTCCTACCGCTGCGATCGGTGATGGTCACCGAAATCATCAGTGGCAGCTCGACGCCCTCATCGGCGAAAACGTCGTGAATCGCCGCGATGGCGGCCTTGGCATTGAGGGTGTCGAAGATCGTCTCGACCAGGAGCAGGTCGCATCCGCCGGCGATCAGGGCGCGCACCTGTTCGGCGTAGGCGGCGGCCACCTCGTCGAAGGACACCGCCCGAAATCCTGGGTCGTTGACATCAGGTGAGAGCGAGAGCGTGCGGTTGGTCGGGCCGATCGCGCCCGCGACGAAGCGTGGCCGCGATGGATCGGCTTCCGTGAACGAGTCCGCCGCCCGTCGGGCGATGCGCGCCGACTCGTAGTTGATGTCGTAGACCGCCGACTCGGCCGCGTAGTCGGCCTGGGCGATCGCCGTTGCGCTGAAGGTGTTGGTCTCGATGATGTCCGCGCCGGCGGTGAGGAAGGCGCGGTGGATTTCTTCGATCACCTCCGGGCGAGTGATCGAGAGCAGGTCGTTGTTGCCTCTGAGCGACCTCTCGTGATCGGCGAATCGTTCGCCGCGGAAGTCCGCCTCTCCGAGGTCGTGGCGCTGGATCATCGTCGCCATCGCGCCATCAATAATCATGATGCGATCAGCGAGGATCCGATCGAGGATCTCGCGGGTGCTTGTTACGGTTGTCAACTTGCTTGCAGGCATTGCGGCGGCCCAGGGTAACGAACCACCGGTCTAGCTAGCCGCTCTGCTTGATCCAGGTCCGCTCGATGACGGGTCCCAAAAGGATGGACACCAAGACGATGCCCCCGGCCACCAGCCCAAGCTTGGGGTTGTCCGTCACCACGGCCCAGATACCGGGAACGGCCGCGATGAGTCCGGTCACGGTGTAGCGCACGGCTTTTTCTGCCCGCGCGGTGCGAGGCCATTCGAGCTTCATTCCTCGTCCGCCACCCGCGTCATGCAGATCACCGCGTTGTGGCCACCCAGCCCATAGGATGCCGATAGCGCTGCATCCACCTTCGCCGTGCGCCC
>CAMYIK010000155.1 GCA_947258365.1 uncultured Thermoleophilia bacterium
GGGAGACCGACGCCTGTTGCCCGCATGGCAGCCAGGCGCGTCGAGTCGTGCCCTAGCTGTCCTGCCCACAGACGTTAGGAACGCGGCTGATGGGCGGCCGGTCTCCGAGTGAGCTGTGGCGTCGGTGGCGATTGTAGGTCCTTGTCCAGGATGACAGCGCCCGCGCCCGGGTGGCCGATGACGGCCACTCGTGGGCGTAGGCCCATTCGCGCTTCAGGGTCTGGATGGAGCGCTCGGCCTTGCCGTTGACCCGGGGCGTGTAGGGCGGAGTGAGGATGTGGCGGATGCCGCGCTCGCCCAGCAGTTCCTGAAAGACCTTGGCGGTGCGGTAGTTGCGGGCGTTGTCGCTCATCAGCGCCTCGACGGGGCCCATGCCGAGCGCGGCGAAGTGATCCAGCGCCCGAGAGACAAAGCGCGCGCAGGTCTCACCGCGCTCATCTGAGTGCAGCTCCACGTAGGCGTAGCGGGAGTGATCATCGACGGCCACGTGGATGACCGCGTATCCGGCCCCATCGTTGAGATGTGAGCCCACCGCTCGACCCCGGGTGCGATGGCCGGGAACCTGAAAGCGCGCGAGCTTGGCCGTATCGACGTGGATCAGCGCTCCCGGGCGCGACCACTCATAGCGGCGCGCAGCTGGTCGGGGTTCAGAGCGCAGGCGACTCATCCCGTGGCGGGCGAGCACCTTCCAGATCGTCGAGCGATGGCGCCGGCAGATATGGGCCAGGCGCCCCGGTCCGAGATTGGTCTCAGCTCGGGCGGTGAGGATCGGTTGCTCATCGGCGGCGCTCAGTCGGCGTGGCAAGCGGCGAGGTCGGCTCGAGCGATCGACCAAGCAACTGCCTGAGCTACGCGCACCTGCATCGGCGCAAATCCAGCGATGCCACCAGCGATGGGCCGTGGCCGGCGCCACGCCAAGCCTGCGCGCGGCCGCGCGCAGGCTCGCACCGGTCTCGATCAGCATCACCAGGCGCCTGCGGCCCGCAGGGGTCAGCGGCGCGTTAGCGTGAGTGTGCATCCGGGCTCCTTGTGAGAGGGCTTTGAGTTGTGGTGACCCACAGCCTCTTTCAGGCCCGGATGCCTCGTTAGGTGTTCACAACGTCTGTGGGCGGCTCACCTAGTTCACGACGACCAAGCTCTGCCAGGACGAACGAAGGATCGATGCCGGAGGCATCGGAGCGCCGACCAGCCGGTCCGTGTCAGTGCACTGGGGCACGAGAACCAAGCCCTACAAGGACGCAGGCGACCGAAGGGAGCGAAGGAGGATGGATGCCGGAGGCATCCTGACGACCGAGGACGCGGTAGGGCGCAGCGTTCTCGTGACCCAGGGCGCGACAAAGGGCCGGTTGGTCGGTGCATACACATAGTTTCCTAATCAATTGGGCAGGTTGAGTGCCCTCGCCTGACTAGTTCGAGGATGCAAGCCACTGCGAAGGTTCAGTGCGCGCGTGCTAGGGATCATGTCTCCTCTCTAGGAACGGATTTCCACCTTCAGAGAGGACATGGCCAATATGGGTGAGACGGCTTCGCGCCCGGGCCCTGCAAAAGCAGGACTCCAACGGCGCTCGGAGTTCATTGGCGGAGCCGCACTCGGTGTCGCCGCCGCGGCCGGCGCCGTGGCGATCGGCATTCCTACTTTCGCCGACTCCGCGGCCGAAGGCGACGTCGGAGTGCTGAATGTCCTCCTCCAGGTCGAGCGAGTCCTTGCCGCGTACCACCGACAGGCTGCGGAATCGGCTGTCGCCAGTGGCGATCTTCAGACCTACCTCGATCGTGCCGCAACCCAGGATGAGCGGCACGTCGATGAGCTCATCGACGTGCTGGGCAGCGACGCCGAGGCGGAGATGACCATCAGCTTCGACGATTCTCTCTTTGCCAGCCCCGAGGCGATTGCCACGGCCGCCGGCGACCTCAAGGACATCGCCATCGCCGGCTACAACGGCCACGCGGGCAACCTCAGCCCGGCGGGTATCGCATTGACTTCGCGCCTCGTCGCGATCGACGCGCGGCACGCCGGCTGGATTCGTACCCTCGCGGGAGTTGAGCCCGTGGCGCCGCAGCCGACTGACCCCGGCATCAGTGCGGACGAGGTGCAATCGCGCCTTGAAGACCTCGGCGTCACGATCGGAGGCTGACGAGATGAACGAGACGACTAACGACGGAGTGATCATCGCCGCCGGCATGACGGGCACGGAGCTGCTTCAGCATGTCGATCGCGACGGCGCTATTCAGGAGACGATGGCCGCGGCTGTCTCACGGGGCGGCTTCCTCAAGTCCACGCTCTTCGGTGCCGGGGCGCTCTTTGCCGCGCTGAACGTTCCTGCGGCGATCGCAGCCGCAAGTGACTCGCCAAGCGACACGGCGATTCTCAACTACCTCTTGACCCTCGAGCGCACTCAGGCGGAGTTCTTCGGCGAGGCCGAGCGCGTGGCAGCCATCAGCGGCCGCGAGTTCCAAGCCGCGAAGACGATCGGCGCGGTCGAGCGCGCCCACGTCGCAGCCCTGCTTGAGAGGCTTGGCTCCAAGGCCATTGCGTCACCGACGTTCGACTTTAAAGGCACCACCGAGGATCCAGAGGCGTTCATCAAGACGGCCGTCGCATTCGAAGACCTCGGTTCGGTCTCCATTGCCGGTGTCTTGCCCGACATCCAGGACCCCGAGATCCGGACGATCGTCGCGTCGGTGCACACGCCGGAGGCTCGTCACGCCGGATGGATTCGCACTCTGGCGGGCGTCGATCCGGCCCCGAACGCCATCGAGGGCACAAACACTCAGGCCGAGTCGCTCAGCCTCGTCAACGAAACCGGCTTCATCGCGTCTGAACCCCTGACAACCGCCACCCTCTCGCCATCGTTCACTGGCTGAGACAGGCCTGTCGGACCCGGACGAGCCGGGCCACCCTCCTGGCCGGCGTGTACGCCGGGTTCATTGTGGTTGCCGTCTTCGTAACGGTCTTCGGCGAGAGAACAGCGCTCGCCGAGTCGGCGGCGTCGGCTCGCTCGGCGCCCACGCCTGTGGAGCCGGCCTTTGGCATTCCCGCTCCGAAGACGCTCGCTGGGCACGAGTCCGCTCAGTGGGCGCCCGTGAATGAGCGCTCGACCGTCCGCGTAGATGCGGATGCCGCCAGCCCGGTTGTGGCCCAACTGCCGCTTCTTACTCCCGAGCAGACGACCAACATCGTGCGGGTGCTGGACCGTCGCGCTACGGCGTCAGGCCTTTGGGTGAAGGTGAGCGTCCCAGGCATCCCGCAAAGCAAGGAAGGCTGGGTACCCCGAGAGGCGCTCGGGAGTCCACGTAGCGTGGGAACCGAACTGGTTGTCGATCGCGCCCGCCACCGGGTTACGCTTACCCGGAACGGTCGGGTTGTGTTCACCGCACCAGCAGCTGTCGGCGCCTCCGGCTCGCCTACCCCGACCGGCACGTTCTACATCCGCAATCGACTTACGAAGTACAGAAGCGCCTTCTACGGACCGATCGCCTTCGGGACAAGTGCCCGCTCGGCGGTGCTGACGGATTGGCCCGCGGGCGGGTTCGTCGGAATCCACGGGACCGATCGGCCCGACCTCGTTCCCGGCGATGTCTCACACGGCTGCGTTCGCTTGAGAAACCAGGACATCGTCACGCTCGACACGCTCATGCCGATCGGTACGCCGGTCACCATCACCTAGGCGAAATCAGATGCGCCGAACAACTTTCCCGGTCCCCTTCCCGCAGACGCATACGCGCTCGATGCGCGTTTTCGCACTGACCGTGACGGCCGCTTTCTGCCTTTCACTTGCCCTCGTCGCCGCGACACCTGCCAGCGCCGCCAATCCGCCCTCTCCTGAGAGACTCTGGGAGGCTTTCCCGCTCGACCCGTCGGGGACGGGACCGGGAACCGGAGACAACGGAATCACCTTGGAGGCGCCTGAGCCGCTTCCCACCTCGCCGCCGGAGTCCGTCGAAGAGCCACCGACCGATGAAGGCACCGCCCTACCGCCAGCCGCCCGGACCGGCGTGGAAGACGAAGGCGGTGGAGGCATCGGAATGGGCGTGCTGCTGGCCATTGCCGCAGTCGCCCTGCTGATCGCAATCGTCGTGGCTGCCGCACTTCGGATTCTCCGCACCCCGGAGGACGTGGCTCAGCTCCCTTACTCACCGCCATCGCCACCTCGGCCGCGGCATCGCTCGCCATACCCACAAGCCGCCGACACCGAAGAGGGGGCGCCGGTTGCCGCGACCGTCGCGACAGAAGCCCCTCCTCGCACTGAGACACAGACGCCTGGTCCCGCCGCACCGGCAGCTCGTCCAGCCGCGGAGTCCGTCTACCCGGGCCCAGAGACGGTTCGTCCAGCGCCAAAGCCTGTTCGTCCGACCCCGAAGCCCGTCCACCCGGCCCCAGAGCCTGCCGAGCCGACTACTCGCGCGCGCCAGCCCGAGCCGAAGCCACCGGTCAGCCAACCCGAACGGCCGTCTCGTCTGGCCCCAGAGCCACGCCGCACGGAGACGATTCCCCGAGCGAAGGAGCCGGCGGCGCCCGAGCCCGCTCCCGTCGCTGGTGATTCCAAAGAGCCCGTGCCCACGCCGGTCTCGGCCACGACGCCGCCCGAGGACGGGATCAATCAGCTCTACGGACCGGCGGTGTGTCTGGAGTTCGCCTCGGGCCTCAGCGACGAAGTACTGGATCGCGCCATCGTGCTGTTCGGCATCCTGAACCGTGACCGCACTGTCGTCACGAAAACGGCCGCCCAAGCCCTGGGCGTGACGCCCCGAGAGCTGCCCGGGCTCATCATCACTCCCCTGCGCCGCCGCGCAGACGCTCTGGAGCTACCCATTCCATACCTCGCCGAGCGTGACGAGGCCACCGGGCGCCGGCGTTGGCGAGATCGCGAAGGAATCGCCGGGCGCCTGCGCGAGGCGGCGAGCACGATCAAGACCGCTCGCGGCGTCACCAACGGCAATGGCACCAAGACCGCAAGCAAGAGTGCGGCGGGTCGCTCACTGCGCTAGCGGCGCCTGAGGCGGTCACGCAAGCCGGCACCGCGGCAGACCTGGGCGCGATAGCGCATAAGCCGCTGGAGACCGCCGGCATCTTCAGTTGAGAGAGCATCCGGCCGATGGCTGAATCGATGCACTACAGTCTGAGACTGCTCGTGATCGCCGTTCTCGCGATCATCGTCGGAAAGATCATCTGGGATGCCTTCAACGACGAGGGCAGCCGGCCGGTTGTGGCAAGCGCCCTGCTCACAGCCATCGCTGCACTCGGGTACTTCGAGTATCAGGCCCAGGCGGCGGAGCAGCGATTTGGAGCGATCGCCTCGCAGATCGCGCACCGTGACGTCTCCGTACGCTGCCAGGGACTGCTGGGAGACGTGGCCGATATCAGTGGGCATCTCGGGTACGTCGATTTCGACGCGAGCGGCAACCCCAGCGACACGACCCACATCGCCAGAGATGCCTGCGACTGGTTGAAGGACTACGAACGTGGCGATCACTCGGTGGGACTCGACAGCGCGATGGGTGTCCACACGTTGGCGCACGAGGCGATGCATCTGCAGGGAGTAATCGACGAAGCCAAAGCAGAGTGCTACGGCCTCCAACAGATGCCCCGCGTCGCGGAGCGGCTTGGCGCAAGTCCCCAGCAAGCCCATGCTCTGGCGGTGTTTTCGTATCGCGCGATCTACCCTCAGCTGCCACGCGCGTACCGCAGTCCCGAGTGTGCGCCCGGCCGAGCTCTCGATCTGTCCAAGAGCACCCCTTCCTGGCCTTAGAGACGGGCAGCCCGCCCTTGGGGGCCGGCTGCCTGCCTCCGGGGGCGGGCTAGCTCGAGGATCGGTAGCTTCTCGGCGGTGACGAGAGCATCCGGACTGACCCTCGCGGCGTTCTGTGGGAGCACCCGACAGGAGTCGATCAACCAGCGTCTCCTCGACGCGACCCTCGAGATCT
>CAMYIK010000156.1 GCA_947258365.1 uncultured Thermoleophilia bacterium
AGCCGCGAGCAGATACGAGACGAAGGTCGCAAGGTCGGAGTCCCGCTCGTCGAGTGCGACCCACGCGACCTCGTCCGGATGTTGAGCGGCCCACTGGGCGACGAGCACGCTCTTGCCGTACCCGGCCGGCGCCGAGACGAGGGTCAGGGGCTTGGGGCGCCCCTCCTCCAACGCGTACACAAGACGGGGCCGAGGGACCCAGTCGCGGGCGGGGGAAGAGGGGCGCAGCTTCCGCGCCAACACCGGAGATATCTGCAAGTTGCGGTCTCTTACTCGTCGTGGGTCGTGGATGGAGCATGAGTATCCCGACGTCCTCGGCCAGCCGCAACAGAGAAAGACCGCAGCCAGCCTCCTCAGTGGTTTCCTCGGCTGACGCCCGGGGTCTCTCCAGCTGGCCTGACGCCGGCTCGCCCGCTCCCGGCGGGAACGGGTCATGCGAGCGCGGTATGCGTCCCACTCGTCGATGCCTGTGATCTTCTTCAGGACCTTGATGAAGCTCGTATAGCGGCACGGCTGGACGGTCGGGCCCATGCTCGTCGCCTCGGCGTGGTCCTGACGCTCCCGCTCGTGTCTCGTGTGTCCCGATATGCGCTTCGACACGACGCCCCTTCGCGCCGGCGCCGAGCGCGCGCGCGAGTGGGTGGCCTACTCAGGCGCCGGTGACGTGGACGGCGCGCACGGCACGCCGAATGTCGTCCGCGAGCGCCGCCCGATCGATCCGAGCGTACCCCGACGCGAGCGCCCAGCCCGGAGAGAGCGCGGAAACGGCGTCACTCGCATGCTCGGCTGCCGTCGCCGCCACAAGCGCGGCAGACGCGGAGTCGAGCAAAAGTCCATAGCGCTCGATGTCGCCCCGCCCGACCGCGGCTCCGATCCGATGGACGACGACCCCGGCGGCCACGCAATCCGCCTCGCTCGCCGGGTTCCACCGCAACGAGAGCGGCGCGTGCACCGCCATGGCGAGGCCTCCCGCGAGCCCGCAGCCGAGCTCGGCCCGCGAATCGCCCCCGGGCGCTATCGCGAACCTGAACTCACCACGCCCGTCCCTGGCGAGCACGACCGCGTCGAGCACCCCGAGGGTCGGGTCCCGGTGAAGGCGGTCCAACCTGTGGTACTCGCCCGCCGCCGCCGCCCTGTCGCTATGGACTGCGACCACGAAATACACGCACAATCGTCTCACTCCTCTTTCACTGGGCGGCCCCCGGCGGGCGCCGGGGGCCGCAGGAACTCCGAGACTTAGCCGTCGACCACCACGAATTCATCCGGCCTCGCGATGAAATAGATGAGCATGCCGATGATCGGCACGAAGAGGATCAGCAACAGCCACAGGAACTTGGCGAGCCCACCCATATCGGGTCGACCGAAGATGTCGACCATCGTGTAGATCCAGAGCATCATCAGCGGGATGAACACGAAGAAGAAGCCGATCCACGCCCAAAAAGTAGTCCAATCCACAGTGCGTCCCTTCCATTGCTTACGGGTCAAGGACGCCTCGCGTCCACACACATCGTCCGCCAGACGGGTGGGATGCGTGAGCCCCAAAATGGCGATCCCGGGGTGAGGTCCGGGGAACGCCGGCCACATGGGTCGGGTTCAATGACACGCTGTTCATGAGTCCCTCCAGGGTTGGTTCGGGTGAGCCTCGGTGGAAGGGCGTGCCCCGTGGGTGGCGGGTGTGGCGAGTTCAGCGAGGGTGGCCGTGGTCTGCATCGGTCGACCGTCCGCGTACCTGACGCCGGACTGCGGCGCGAACACAGCGCGAACATCTGCCGCTCACGCGAGGGGTTCGCGAGAAATCCGCCGAGTCACGTTCTCGCGTGATTTACGGGAAGATTCCGTTCTCAGGGAGATCTTTCGGAGTGTCCTCAATCACGTTCAGTCTTCGAGGACCTTGTACACGACGGCGCCGACCCCGAGCAGGACCACAGTGAGCGCGCCGATCACGGCGTGTCGTCCACCTCCCCGATCCGCCCGGCGGGTGGTTCCGATCCCTCGTCTCGCTGCGATCCGGCGTATTGCGTGCCGGGCATGGCGATCCTTACTCCTACCTCGGCACGCGCGATTCACCGAGTAGCTCGGCGTCATCCTCGTCACCGAAGAATCCGACGGCCTTGAGCTCCCGAAACAGATCGAGGCCGATAGCGAGAACGGGCGCAGCCAGAATGAGGCCGATCATCCCCGCCACCATGCCGCCTAGCGCGGTAGCAAGCAGGATCGCCAGGGGGTGCAAGTCCAGACTCGAACCGAGCAGCTTGGGCTCGAGAAGGTTCTCGAGCACCACCTGCGCGACCATGACGATGACGAAGGCGGTCAGGGCGAGCACGATGCCTCCTTCGCCGAGCGCCATGAGCACGGCGAAGGCGCCTCCAATGAACGCCCCAATGTACGGGATGTAGGCGCCAACGAAGTTGACTACCCCGATCGCAAGCGCTCCGGGAACTCCGAACAGATACATGCCGATCGCTATCGAGAACCCGTTGACGAGTGCCAGAGCGGTCTTGCCGGCGAAATACCGCTGAACATCCTGGATGGACCTATCGACGATCCGCTGCGTGGCCGCGTGGGCCGCAGGATCACGCCGCCGGCTGATTAACCCCCGGGTGAGCTTCGGCCCATCCTTGAGCATGTAGTAGAGCACCATCGTTCCGAGGACGAGGCCGGCGACGAGCGCCGCAGCCGAGTCCACGAATCTGGCGACCGAGCTCGCAAGGCCGTCGCGCACGACCGGGGCCGCGTCGCGCGTCGCCGAGTCCACCTCCTCGACGGCGCGCTCACTGATGGGAAGATCGTCTGACCAGCTCTTGATCTCGACGACCGCCTGCTCGAGGCTCTCGCTGAGAACATCGCTCTGATCGGCCAGCGCGTCGGCAGTGATAAAGGCCGAGCCGCCGATCACCACGACGAGACCGACGAGTACGAGGGCTGATCCGGCCGCACGTCCGATGTGATGAGCCTCGAGCCAGTTGACGACGGGAACGAAGACGATCGCCAGAAGGACGCCCAGAGCAAGCGGCGCGGTGATGTCACGGGTGGCAGCGATGAGGGCGACCAACACCCCAAGCGCGATCACCGTCCCGATGAAGAACCAACTCACCGTCCCGATGCGACGCAGCCAGCCCGGCACGCTGAACTGCACCGGCTTAACCGTGGCGGGGGGCGTGTCAGAGACGGCCTCGCCGACTTCGCTGTCCGATGGCTGATCCGCCATGCCTCTACTCCTCACGAGACTCGCCTCATCCCTGCTGGGAGAAGACGATGCTTAATCGGTGCTTGTGGAAACCACCGGCCGCGGCCGGATTCATGGACAGGCAGCGAGACTCATGCGGAGGACCGCAGGCTGCGAGACGGATCGTCCGCTTTGTGAGACCCCACGGCCTCTCGACGCCGCACACGGCAAGGACCGCGTCGCGGCCGGTGCGCGAGTCTGACTAGAGATCACAGTCCGGGGCCGCGGCCTCGAGCGCATCGTATGCCTCGACCGCACCGACGACCTGGGCCGCCAGCGCTTTCCCGGAAGCGGTATCGATCTCTCCCGACTCAGCGATCTTCTGGATCGAGGCGCCAACCTCTTCGACTGACGACTCGAAACGGGCGATCTCCGTTCCCAGCTCCTCATCCGCAGCGTCGCGCACCGCGGCAAGATCCTTCTCGACCGCATCCACCGCCTGCTCGAGCTCGGTCGCGCCGTCTCCGTTGAAGTCGATGCTCCTGAGTTCGACCACTGAGCCCTTCAAGTCCTCCAGGCTGGAACAGACCTGCGGCTCGTCATCGCCGCAAGCCGTACCCATGAGCGCAATGGGGATGACGGCCGCCACCGTGAGCGCCCTGAGCGGACGTACGAATTTCGACATGGGGTGGATCGACCTCCTCGTAGAGCGCGCGATATAGGAAGAAGCGTCTTGCCCACGGCATGGGACTGTGAGAATCGTGACTCCTTGCCAATCTGCGCGCGATGGCTGCGCCGAGCCTGCCAAGGCGGCGATACGGCAGGTAGACCCTCAATGGTTATGCGAGGGGGTAGATAGGGGTTGTGAGTGTGAATATCCAAGCTTGAGGGTCGAGCCCGGTTCGAGCGCCCGACCTGGAACGGCAGCATGATCGGGCCTTCGATCATGCTGCTCGACGGCGAGCGGTCGACGACCACCGGCTACCACCCGCTTCTGCAGGAGGCCGCGCGCCACAGCCCCGCCCGCCATGCCGCCACCGACGATCACGACCTTTCATGGACACCTGTCTCTTGCCAATCACGCGGGGGATGACCGGACCGCGGCTCGGCTGAGTCCGCAGGCATGCAGTCCGGCGCGCTTGCGCAGGGCACACGTGCGACGGTCGCTCAGAGACCGAGACCTGACAAGGGCGACGCGGCGGGAACGCACAGCGACCCCGGCCTCAGCGCTCGAGCGCGGCCTTCGCGTACTCCCACCGGGCGGTGAGTGCAAACAGCACCGCGACGTTGAGGCCGATCACGATCAGAGACCAGAGCGGAAAGGCCGGGAAGAATGCGAACTGGCCGATGAGGTTGATCACCACGGCGATGATCGCCACCCAGCGGGCGAACTCGTTGGCCGAGAACAGGCCGAGACCGACGAGGATCATGATCGCTCCCCAGATGATCAGCGACCAGCCCCAGGCCGTGTAGTCGGTCGTGACCAGAAGATCGGCTTCCGGGATGAAGTAGGTCGGATCGTCGCGGACCAGCGCGGCAATGCCCTGGATCGCGTTCAGACAGCCGATCGTGAACATCACGACACCGGCGAAGATGACCCAGCCGCTCCATGTCGATGCGCGTTTCGCAAACTCGGTTGACATTACGCCTCCTTGGGTTGATTGCGTGGTCAAGATGCACTCTGACCGGTCACCAGTGTCCTCACGCATCTACCTCTCGCCGGGACTCCTCGCCTCCCCGCAGAGCGCGCGATGTAGGGCGAGACGTCTTGCCCACGGCATAGGACCGTGAGACTCTTTTCTTGCCGCTCGCGAACTCGTCGCTTGCGGTGCGCCCTGGACGCACCGAATGTCGCAAAGCGGCGACGCGACAGGTAGACCCTCAATGGTTATGCGAGGGGGTAGATAGGAGACGTGGGTATCCAAGTTTTGAGAGTCGACTCCGGATCCGAGCGCCCGACGGGGCTGGGTGTCCCTGCCCCACGCGAATCCCTTCAACGAGCCACTCCCGATGGCAGCGCCCACCGCCCCGCCATCGGGAGTGGCTCGTTGCTGCGTCGCGGCCGGCTCCTCGAACGTCTCAGCCGAGGCCTGACACTCCCGTTCACGTTGATCTGCGCCCCTGCCGGCTTTGGGAAGACGGTGCTGGCCCTTCAGTGGCTGGAGTCGATCCCCGATCCTTCTGCGTGGCTCTCCATCGAGCAGGACGATGATGTCGACACCTTCGTCGCGGGACTGGTGGCGACCAGCCGGACCCGCTTCCCCGATGCCCTCCCGGAGACGAGCCAGCTGACCGCTAGCCGGAGCGTCGTGAGGCCTGAGGCGCTCCGAAGCTCGCTACGGAGCGAGTTGGAGGATCTGCCCGAGCGCATGGTCCTCGTCATCGACGACTATCAGAACGTGCACGCGGATCAGATCCACGACCTCGTCGCCGACCTGGTCGAGCGCCCCCTCCGGCAGCTGCATCTCGTGCTGATAGCTCGGGTCGACCCGCCCCTACCGCTCGCTCGCTTGCGCGCCCACGCTCAGGTCAGCGACATCCGAGCACGGGACCTTCGCCTCTCACGCGAGGAGATCGCCGAGGTACTCGCAGACGAGCTCGGCAATGCCGCCCCTCCGGAGACGGTCGCCGCATTCGAGAACGCGACCGAGGGCTGGCCAGCAGGGGTCCGCCTCTCGCTGGAGGCCTGGCGCCGTC